>JAQGHP010000373.1 GCA_028288775.1 Phycisphaerales bacterium
CGTTAAGAAGGCGGATGCGACGATCAACATCCAGGGCTATGACGTCCCCTCTGACGGCAATCCCCATACTGCCACCGGCACCGCCACGGGCGTGTTCAATGAGGGCCTCGCCGGCCTCGACCTCACCGGCACCTCGCACACCAGCCCCGGAACGTACACCGATACGTGGACCTTCACCGACTCGACCGGCAACTACAACAACGCCAGCGGCACGGTCACCGACACGATCGTCGGCGCTTCGTCCACCACGCTCACCGTGAACGCCGCGTCTGGAACTTACGGCGGCACGACCACGCTCAGCGCAACCCTCATTGCGGCCGGCGGCGGCGCGGTGAGTGGGGAACTCGTCAGCTTCAGTTTCGATAACGGCGTACACGTCATCGGTACCGCGACGACGGACAGTCTCGGCGTCGCCACGCTTCAGAACGTTAATCTGCGATACTCAACCGCCGGGACGTTGATCGCGGCGGGCTCCTACGCCACCGGCGTTTCCGCCAGCTTCGCCGGCGATTCCAATCACTCCGCCAACTCCGGCGCCGGCTCGCTGACGGTGAATAAGGCGTCGTTCACGTACCAGATCGGTTCCGACAGCCACGTCTACGGCAGCACCTCCGCTCTGGCCGCGGACCTCGGCACGTCAATCAACACCGGCATCAATGGTGAGACGCTGAACATCGCCTACAGCAGCACCGGCAATTCCACTGCTGCCACCGTCGGAACGTATGCCATCACCGGGGCGCTCTCCAGCAGCAACAGCGGCCTGCTCTCCAACTACAACGTGACATTGAAGAACGGCACGTTGACCGTGACCAAGGCCGGCACCACAACCGCTCTGGCCGGCCCCCTCACGATCACCTACGGCGGACCGACCATTACATTTTCCGCCAATGTTGCCGCCGTCAGCCCTTCAATCGCGACGGTGAACGAGGGTACCGTTACGTTCACACTCGTGCGGGGTAATACGACGCTGCAAACAATTTCCGGAGTGGCCGTATCGAACGGCTCGGCGACCGCCTCGTTCAATCTTGGCGCGAGCTTCACCGCCGGGGGCTACACCGTGACGGCCACCTATCTGCCCAAGACGACAACTCCCCAATTCACGGGAAGCGCGCTATCGCAAACGCTGACCATCGCGCCGGCCGCGGCGACAGTGGTTTACGCCGGGCCGACCTTCGTTTCCGCTTCTCGTGGCGCGACCAACGTGTCGGTGAAGCTCCAGGCCACCGTGACCGATCCCAGAGGAAACTCACCGAACCACACCGTGGCCGACGCGATGGTGAATTTTTACGACATGAGCAGCGGCACGCCGGTCCTGCTGGCCGCGAACGTCCCGGTCGTCCTCACCAACGGAAGGGACAGTTCGGTCGGCACCGCCACGGCAACCGTGACGCTCAGCACCGGCGGATTTGTGGCGCAAGGCCACCTCATCCGCGCGGTCGTCACCGGCTCGTACGCGGGCGCCAACGACCCGCAGCCAGTCGCCGATAAGATGGTGGCCGTGGCGCAGCAGGCAGCCACTAACACTTTGTTTGGAGCAGGGTCGATCAACTACCTACCCTCGGCGGCGGGCTCGCTGATCGCCCCCAACAGCAATGTGAGCTATACCTTCGGCGTGAGCTTCGGCCAGAGCGGCACGACCGGCACGAACCCGGTGGGCGACATCGAGATCTTCATCCAGCAGCCCAACGGCGGCCCGACCTACGTCATCCGGTCCACCAGCATCTCCTCACTCACGTTTAGCGGAACCCCGAACAAGAAGGGGGTCTACCCGATCGCGACGTTCGTCGCGAACAACGCGAGTATCTACCAAATCAGCGCAGGCGGCGTCGAGACGCTGGTCGCCAGCCAGCTCTCAATCCAGGTGAGTGTCCAGGACGGCAAAATCGCCCGTGCCGACGATTTCCTCGCGTTCACTATTCTGTCCGCGACGAATGCCTTGGAATACTCCAACAACTGGGATCCCAACCACCTAAAAACCCTGCTGCAGGACGTGGGCCTCAGTAAGACGAATTCCGTTGTGATCAATTGAGACACGTCCCGATGCGCGTCCCCGACGAGCAGGCGCCGGCGTAGCGCGCCTCTACTTCGCAAACACTGGGTAGGAATCACGGGCGATAGGAACAGTGGGAGGGAAGACTCTACTGACCGTTGCGCAAAGATTTTCATCCAAGACGGGTTCAAGGGGCACGTTTCACGTTTGATGAAGCAATTGGGAGCAGTTTCACTTGGCGGTTCATCGCCTGCGGCAAAGGTCGTGGCTCGTCCAACTGTTCTTCAATCAAGCGGAATTGGGGTTGTTACTATCCATATTTAGGTGAATATCTTTGCGCGACGGCCGATAATTCTCGCGCCGACTCAGCAATATAAGTTGTTGTGTTGTATATCCGGCAAACAGATGAGGACGCGCGAACTAACTGGGAAGCGTATTATGAAGTAGGTGGGGAAAGTTGATATCGTCGAAGACCGAAGAACCGCCTGAAGGCACCTTGGAAGAAGTCGAGCGCCGCCAGATCCTGAAGGTCCTTGACCGCGTTCGCTGAAAGATCGGGGGCATCGACACTATCGTCCGCCGACGCGGCCATGGTATCCCAGCAAGACCAATGCTTCCTTCGCCGACATGCTGGCCACGCTGCGTTGCCAGAGCGTCAAGCAAGAGGTTTTGTCGATGCACCTGCATGGCCAGGGAAGCAGAAACGTTGTGAAAGCCCTGATTCACGTGGTCAGTCAGGCTGCATAAGTGCGAAAGTCGAACTAAGACATGGCTTCAAAATCCATCGAAGCCGCTCCTACATAACATTTAAGGAGTACCAGCAATGCAAATCGGAATGATCGGCCTCGGCCGGATGGGCGCGAACATGGTCAGGCGGCTTCTTAAGGGAGGCCACCAGTGTGTGGTTTATGACAGGTCGCCGGATGCGGTGAAAGAAATGGCCGGAGCCGGCGCGGCCGGCACGGCATCGCTCGCCGCGTTCGTGAAGGGCCTGGCCAAGCCGCGCACGGTCTGGCTGATGGTGCCGGCGGCGGTCGTGGACGCCACCATTCACGATCTGCTCGACCACTTGGAGAGTGGCGACGTCATCATTGATGGAGGAAACTCCTATTACGTCGACGACATCCGCCGGGCCAAGGCGCTTTCGCCAAAGCAGATCCACTACGTCGACGTTGGAACCAGCGGCGGCGTCTGGGGCGCCGAGCGCGGGTATTGCCTGATGATCGGGGGCGAGACGCCGATCGTCCAACACCTCGATCCGATCTTCGCGACGCTCGCGCCGGGCGTCGGCGACATTCCCCGAACTCCCGGGCGCGAAAAGGTCGGCGGCACCAGCGAGCAGGGATATCTGCACTGCGGGCCGAACGGCGCGGGCCACTTCGTCAAGATGGTGCACAACGGCATCGAGTACGGCCTAATGGCGGCCTACGCCGAGGGATTCGGCATTCTGCGGGAGGCCAACATCGGCAAGCGCGAGCAGGAGAGCGACGCCGAGACCACGCCTTTACGCGAGCCCGAGCGCTACCACTACGACTTCAATCTCGGCGACATCGCCGAGGTCTGGCGTCGCGGCAGCGTCGTCGCGTCGTGGCTCCTGGACCTCACGGCCGCGTCGTTGATCGAGGATGCGGAACTTTCCCAATTCGCCGGCCGCGTCTCCGATTCCGGGGAAGGCAGGTGGACGATCGCCGCCGCGATTGATGAGGCGGTGCCGGCGCCGGTGCTCACGGCGGCCTTGTACCAGCGCTTCACCTCGCGTGGCGAAGCGGATTTCCAGGACAAGCTTCTGTCGGCGATGCGCTTCCAGTTCGGCGGGCACAAGGAGAAGCCGTCCGCCAGAAAAGCGTGATCCGGAAATTCACGATTCCATGGGCCTATAGCGAAGGCACTTCTAGATGACATTGAGCGCCACAAGGGTCTGATCGTCTGTCGCGCGCCGCCCGTTTTCGTGAGCGGTGACCGCCTGACGCATGGTCTGGACGATCTCGTGAGAAGCGCCAGAGCATCGGCGTACCACGGCCTCAATACCGTCGATGCCGAACATCGCGCCGCTCTGGTCGCGCGCCTCCAGAATGCCGTCCGTGTAAAACAGAAGGGTGTCGCCGCGGTCCAGATCGATGCTCGCCTCTTGAAACGTCTGTTGCGTGTCGATCCCCAGCGGATAGCCGCTTACGGAATTGATGCACCTTGCCGCTCGCGACATCGCCCCCTTCAGCAGGGGCGGCGGGTGGCCGGCACAGGCGAATGTGAGCCGGCGCGACGACGGCTCATAAACCCCAACGAACGCCGTTACAAACGAGCTGTCAATCGGCCTGCGGCACAGGTGTTCGTTGAGATGTTGCATTAGCGCCGCGGGACTGGTGACCCCTGGCGGATGAGAGTGAAGGAGCGCTTGCACGATCGCGATGACGACGGCGGCGGACGGGCCATGGCCGGACGCATCACCAATGAAAAGCGCCCACCGTTCTCGCTCATCGGATGGCGCGGCCCTAAGCGGGATGAAGTCATAGAGATCGCCGCCGGCTTCCCCGAACGTCTCATAGCTGGCCGCGATCTGGAGCCCCGGAATCTGAGGCAGGGGGTCGGGCAGCAATTCGCGTTGAATCTGCCCGACCCGCCGAACTTCTCTGTCAATCAGCACGTGGGCATCGGCCACTTCTTCCATCAACATTTGACTTTCCAGGAGGGAACTGATCAGCGCAACCCTCAAGGCGGACTCCTCGAGATCAGAGGCGGTGAAAAAGGAGGGATTCTGCCGCAGCAGAATCACCCAGGACATCGGAAGATGGTTGCCCGCCAATGGCACCGCCACGACCGAGTCGTACCTGCTGAGTGAATCGTGGAAGAACGGGTCGGCACTCCAATCGACGCCCTGAAGAATCTGCGGCTCGTGCGTCTTAATGATCTTTGCAATCACGCCGCCTTGATGTATCGGCAGGTCGCCCTGCGCCCAGGGGTCCGCCCCCTCAAGCGGGCCTGCGTCCCCCGCCTGAAGCTCAATCACTCGATACTCCCCTTCGGGAAGTCCGCGCGTTGAAAGCATGAGCGAAGCCGTCGGCCCGTGCATGTCCGCCAGGCCCTGGCGAATGGTCCGAAGCGTTTGCGATGGGGTGCGGCTTTGCTGCAACTCGCGAGTCAATCTCGTCAAGCCGGCAATTCGCGCGTTTGTCGATGGTTCGTCAGGGCTCATGTTCGGTCCGTCGGTGACGATGCGCGAAGCAACACGCATTCACTTACCCCAGTTAAGTCGCTCATTTCACGCCAGTCCACTGCCGAGTGGCTGGAATCCATCGCCGTCAACCCTGGTGCCGGCCGGGCCCAACGGGAGCCGCGTCGGATAGGGACTCGCGCTATATTCGCCACCGCGATTCAGTCATTCCCGCGCCCGACTTGATCGCGTGACCCGAAACCTGAATAGGCAATACGCCAATCGGGCCGCACAGTTGGGCTTCACAACGTTCCTTCGGATTGTATTGGGATCAGGGATCTTGGAAAAACCTCAGTCGCGTCCGCCGAGAGCCGCGTTTTTTGATGGCATCACCCGGTTGAGTCGCGGGTTTCAAGGGTCCCGTCAGCGCAACTGCTGTTGTATAATTGCGGACGTACTCTTGAGTTTCCCCGGCATCACAACCGTGCGTAGCAAGTTGCCTCCAATTGAGTAGAGCCGCCGACCAAACACGTTTGCCCACTGGCGACAGAATTCGATATGACGAGATCAACAGAAAACGTAAGTCCGGCCGAGCCGCAAGTTCAAGAGGTGGTCGCTGCCCCGAAAGGCCGGCGGCCCTGGGTGGTGCTTGTCGCATTAATTCTCCTGGTCGCCATTGCCGTGGCGACGATTCTGCTCATTACGAGCGGCGGCGCGTCGCAATCCACCAACGACGCGTATGTCGAAGGCCGGGTTGTGCGAATCAGCCCGAAGGTTTCCGGGCAGGTGCTGTCTTTGCATGTTGATGACAATACCTCGGTGAATTCCGGGGATGTGCTGCTGGAAATCGACCCGGTGGATTACCAGGCCAAGCTGGACCAGGCCGTGGCTGCCGTCGCGGCAAATGAAAGTGCCGTCGATCAGGCGAAAGCGGCTATCTTTCGTGCCGAAGCCGCTGTGGGCGAAGCAAAGGCCGCGGCGCGGTCGGCGGAGACGGAAGCCCGCCGGCGCGCGTCCGATCATCGCCGATACGCGGCTATGGGCACCGACGCGGTTTCCGAGCAGCAACTGGAGACCGCCAAGGCCGCCGCCGATTCCGCCGACGACCAGCGCGAGGCCGCAGTCAAAAAGCTCGACGCCGCCGCCGCGGAGCTCAACGTCGCCCGCACCAACGTCGGCACCGCACAGGCCCAAGTCGCGGCGGCAAAGGCCCAGCTTCGATTCGCCCAGCTCCAATTGCTCTACACAAAAGTAGTCGCAACCGAATCCGGCCACGTCACCAACAAGAACGTCGAACAGGGCGCGTTCGTGTCAACCGGCCAGCCGCTGCTGGCGATCGTTCCGGAGGACAAATGGGTCATCGCGAATTTCAAGGAAGTCCAGTTGGAGCGCATTCGCGTGGGCCAGCCCGTTATGGTCCGCGTCGACTCATTCCCGGACAGGAAGCTGCGCGCACACGTTCAAAGCCTGCAAGCCGGCACCGGCTCGCGGTTCGAATTGCTTCCACCGGAAAACGCGACCGGAAATTGGGTCAAGGTCGTACAGCGCCTTCCGATAAAAATCGTTTTCGAGCCCGGCCAGCCGGAGCTTCCACGGCTCGCGCAAGGGATGTCCGTCGAAGTGACCGTTGATACCAGCAATTCGGAGGCCCGATGATACGGAGCGCCATCCGCCCACCCACGGTGTCCATCGCGGTCACCGCGCTGCTGACGGGCGGCTGCGCCGTCGGTCCGAACTATCGCCCGCCGCGCACGGAGACGCCCCCGGGATATGGCGATGCCGGTCGGCCGCCGAAAGACCACCGGGGGACAACGCAAGCCTCTGTCATCAATCAAAATGACCCGCCATGGATCGATTGGTGGACGCGATTCGGCGATACCGAGCTTAATTCGCTAATAATGCGCGCGGTTGCCGCAAATCATGAATTGAGGATCGCGGCTGCGCGCGTCCAGGAAGCGCGCGCGGTGCGACGCATCGCCGAGTCAAGGCTTTATCCGACGGTGGACGTCTCCGCGGGCTTCGCCAAGACTGAGGGCAGCGCCGCCGGGTTCGGTTTTCCTTACGGCCTGCCGGGGATGGAAAGCAACTTGTACCAGATCGGTTTCGACGCTTCCTACGAGGTGGATCTTTTCGGCGGCGTGCGACGGTCGATCGAAGCCGCGGGCGCCTTCGCCGACGCTTCGGAAAATGATCGGCGCGCCGTTCAAGTGACGCTGCTGGGGGAAGTGGCCCGCAACTACATTGGCTTGCGTGCATTACAGCTCCGGCTTGCTATCGCCCGATCAAACCTCGACGACCAGCGAAGGACCCTTGACATCGTCCGGCGACGTTTGAAGAACGGATTGACCACCAACTTCGATCTCGTGCGGGCCAACGCCCAGGTGGCGGCAACCGAATCGGCAATTCCGCCCCTGGAGGCAGGCATACGGCAGACCATCCACGGAATCTCCGTGCTGTTGGGCAGGCAGCCGGTGGCATTGACGGATGAACTTTCCGCGGATGGGCCGATCCCGCCGGTGCCCCCGACGGTTCCCGTCGGATTGCCTTCTGAGCTGCTTCGACGCCGGCCGGACATTCTGCGGGCCGAGCGCGTATTGGCCGCGGTAACGGCCGAGCAAGGCGTCGCCACCGCCGACCTTTTTCCGCACCTGGTGCTCGGAGGCACGGCCGGCGTGCAGAGCCGGCACGCGGACGAACTGTTCAACCAGCACAATCCCAGCAGCGGCTTCTACGTCGCCGGCCCCCTCGCGAGCTGGACGATTTTTGATGGCGGCAGACGCCTGGCGAATATCGACCGCTCCAAGGCTCAAGTCGCGGCGGCAATCGCCGCATACGAGTCGGCGGTGTTGGCCGGGCTGCGCGACGTCGAAAATGCGTTGGTCGCCTATTCACACGATCAATTGAGACGCGACACGCTCGCGACGCTCGTTTCTGAGAACAAAGAGGCCGTGAGGATCGCCCAGGCTGAATACTCAAATGGATTGGTCACCCTGCTCGACGTGCTGGAAGTTCAACGGAATCTCTACACGGCCCAGGACGCGCAGGCGCAGGCCGATCAGGCGGTGTCGTCGGACTTGGTGGCCCTGTATAAAGCGCTGGGCGGCGGATGGGAAACGCCGCCGGCCGCGCCGACGACACAGCCTTTGAAGACGTTGCCGGCGCAAGCCGACGTCGCGATCAAACATTCGGGAGAAACGCCATGACCCCGACCATGGCGCAGCCTGGATTGCCCGGCTTCGATTCGTCACGCACGAACGCCACCTACTCACCCGCGCTCGACCGCACGGTCAAACTGCTGATCGTGCTGGTCGTGACGCTCGTCACCTCGATGGAATTTCTAACTAGCTATGCCGTCGGCGTGGCGTTGCCGGACATTCAGGGAGATCTGGCCGCCTCATTCGATGAGGGGAGCTGGATATTAACAACCTACACCACGTGTTTCTTGATCGGGCTGGTGCTCAGCAACTGGATGTCCGACCGAATCGGATATCGCAGGTACATGATCGGCGCGGTGGTGCTGTTCATGTGCTCTTCGGTCGGTTGCGGAATGAGCCACACGCTGGCCCAGATATTGGTATTCCGCGGATTTATGGGATTCGCGGGAGGCAACTTCCTGACGCGCGCCCAAACGGCGATCTATCGAACCCATGTGGGGCCGGCCCGGGTGAAGGCGCTGCTTATCCTCGTAATCGGGGTCGTCATTTGCGCACGCACTTGGGGCGCGGCCGTCGGCGGGTATCTGACCGAATGGTATAGCTGGCGATACATTTTTTTTCTCAACGTGCCGCTGGCGCTGGCGGCGCTGGTGATGCTCATTGCGTTTTTGCCCGACGTGAAGGCGTCCAATCGCCCGGCTCGGCTCGATGTGGCCGGCCTGCTGCTATTGATTGGTTGGCTTGCGTCGCTGCAGATCGTGCTCAGCCGGGGCGAGCGCGACGATTGGTTCGCCGACCCCTTCATCGTCACGCTCACGATCATCGCGGCGGCGTGCCTGCCGCTCTTCATTTGGTGGGAAGCGCGGCCCGGCAACGCCAACCCCATCATCAGCCTCCGTACCTACGGCAGCCGGAACTTCGCGGTGGGATCGATCTATGTCGTGATCCTCGGGATGATGTTGTACGGCCAGACGTACGTCGTCCCGCAGTTTCTTCGGAACATCCAGCATCATTCGGCCTGGGGCACGGGCAAGCTTCAGACCGTCAACGCCATCGCGTTCACGATCGGGCTGATCGTCGGCGGGCTGCTGATGATGCGCATCGGCTATCGAAGGGCGCTGGCGATCGGGGCGGCGACTTTCACCGCTGGCATGTGGTGCTGGGCGACGCGGCTGACGCCATCCATCTCGGACCAGGCCATGATGCTTCCGCTGGCCCTCACCGGCTTTGGCGCCGGCTGGCAAGTGGGGCCCGTCTCCTCATTGATCAACAGCCAAACGTCCAATCTTTTGCTTGGCGAAGGAATGGAATTGTATCTCTGCCAAAGGCAGCTCGGGGGCAGTTGGGGCATCGCCATCCTGACGATCGTGATCGACCGGCAAAGAAGCTTCTGGTCGGGCAGATTGGCCGAGGGGATCAACGTCTACAACCTTCACGCACAGGACGCGATGCGCCAGGGAGCCGCGGCACTTCGCGCCGGCGGTTTCTCCGAGTTGCAATCAGACGCCGGCGCGATGGGTTTGATTCACGCCAGGCTCCTGATTCAATCGGTTGTGAACGCGTTCGTCGACACATTTCGATACCAGACCGCCCTCGGAGTGAGTGCCGCGCTTCTTGTCCTGCTATTCGCCCGCGGCCGCTCGCTTGCAACCGCCGCACGATGGATTGTCACCATGGTCCGTTAAAGAGCATTTTCGCTGCCTCTTGTCGCGCTCTCAGCTTGGCCCGTGTTCGTGCCGCCAATGCGGCGGTACATGGGCGCGGCGTCCATGCCGCGGGAGTAGACGATCATGAAAAAATCAATTTGCCGGCGTTTAGAGTTGCTCGCCCTCAATCTCACGGTAATCACTTCAATCACGATGTTCGTGCCATGCAAATGGGATTGAAAGCCGCCTTTGGACGCAGGCATCCCTCCTGATTCTCATCGAAAAATCGCATAAGTATCGCCTCCGCCGCGCTCGTCCGTTGTCGCAGCCCGACAATTGTTGTTCATCCCAACGTAGTGGCGCAATTTCGTTCTGCCGCTGATTTGCTCGGGCACAATGCTCCGACGTGATGACGAACCGAATTCACAGTCGAATGAGAGGACGACACGTGCCATGATGAATCACGTACCCCACATCGTCATTGTCGCCGGCGGCTTTGGCGGCCTGACCGCCGCGAAGGCGCTTTGGAAGACGCCAGCGCGCATCATCCTGATCGATCGGAACAATCATCACGTGTTTCAGCCGCTGCTTTACCAGGTGGCGACTTCGGTCCTCGGTGCCGGGCAGATCAGCTCGCCGATCCGCGGGATTCTCAGGAAACATGAGAACACGACCGTGATCCTCGGGGAGGTCGTCGGCGTGGACAAGGAGCAACAGTGTGTAATCGTGAATTCCGCGGACCGCCAGGACGGCAGGCCGCTGCCGGGCGTGGCGCAGGTGGCGATGCAGCAAGGGCGCTATGCCGGGAAGCTGATTCATCGGCGTATCGTCGACAAGTCCGCGCCACCGCCGTTTCGATACTTCGATAAAGGCAACATGGCCGTCGTCGGCAAAGGGTTCGCCGTCTTACAATCCGGCAAAGTGCAAATGAGCGGATTCTTGGCATGGCCCGCATGGGCGATCATCCACCTTCTGTACCTGGGGCAGAGAAGCCTTCGCATAAGCGCGGGCGGCAGTATCGCTACTACACCCGCGTGCGGGCGATCAAGAGCGGGCGTGCGGCCTGCCCATCCGCCTCGTTGCCGGCCGCGGAGATCGAGCGGGTGGTCGTCGAGCAGATTCGCTGCATCGGGCGGGACCCGGCGCTGCTGGCCGGCGTGCTGGCCGCCGCCCGCTCGGGCATCGAGGCGGAGGTGTCGGCCCTGCGGGCGGAGCGCGGGGATCTGATGCGGGAACTCGCCCGGCACCATACCGAATTGCACAAGCTGGCCGCCAATCCCGCAGCGGGTAACGCTGCCACGGGACGATTGGCGGACCTGCACGAATGGATTCAGCGGGACGAGCAGCGCGGGACCGAGATCGAGGCGAAGCTCGCCACGCTGGAACGGGAGCGGGTAAGTGACGCCGACGAGCGGGCGGCGTTCGCGGATTTCCAGAACGTCTGGGGGCAATTGGGGCCCGCGGGAGCAGGGGCGGCTGCTGGCGCTGCTGGTCGCCCGCGTGGAGTTTGAAGCCACGGCCGGCACGGTATCGGTCTCCTTCCACCCCTCGGGCATCAAGGCCCTGTCTGAACCGTCAATGGAGCAGGCCGCATGATCACCGTCACAACCGCCGTGCATTTCACGACCAGCCGGGCCGGGCGCAAACGGTTGCACGCGTTCGCGCGCCCCGCCGCGGGGACTCCTTGCGGGCGGGTGCCGCGGGTAGCCCGGCTCATGGCGCTGGCGATTCGCTTCGAGGGGCTGTTGCGGGACGGCACGGTCGGGGACCTGTCGGAGCTGGCCCGGCTGGCGGGGGTGACGCAGCCGCGGATGACGCAGATCATGAACTTGAACCACCTGGCGCCGGCGATTCAGGAGGAGTTGCTGTTCCTGGCTCCGGTCGAGGCGGGCCGGGACACGGTCCACGAGCGGATGCCGCAGCCGGTCTGCGCGGAGATGGACTGGGAACGGCAGCGCGATCTGTGGCGGCAGCTCTTTAGAGTGAACCGCCCAAAGTCAACAGGCTCGCGCCCCAAAGCGCGAGCCTGTTGCAGGCCATCCGCTAGTCGTCTTTTCGCCGACCAGTGAAGTGCCAAATGATGAGGTCTAGCGCCTTGCCGAACAGGACAAGGGCCGCCCCGATCCAAAAAGTAGGTCACGGCACGCCTCTCTCCGCTGCGAGCGGAGCTAGAGAATGAATGCCATGCCTCGCCTTGCCGTGAGTACAAACTACCGCGAATCGCCACCGGGCGACCGGGCGGCGCGCTGGCCCATCACCGGCGGTAGAGCAACAGACGATACGCCGCTTGCGGCCCGTCGGAACTAGAAAGTGGCAGTTGGTTTTGAATCAGGCGTGCCATGTTGGGCGCCTTGCGGCGAATGTCCGGAGTCCGCATGGCGATCGCGGCGACCCGGCAGGACCTGACGGGCGCGCGGCGTCCGGAGAAGCCCGTGGCTTGGAAACGCGGCGGCTGATCTTCGTGAGCGACATGGGGCGACGCGCTGAGCGAGAAGTGCGCGGTCGACGGCTACGACCAACCACCGCCGTCCCACGCCAGAATTTCCGTCACGTCCGATGCCACTTCGCTCGCGTCGTAGCGCACCGCGACTATAGCATTTGCCCCAACTCCTGTGCGTTGTGGACCATGCCCACGCAGCATCGATCGCAGAAATGCGCGGCTCTCAGCCCAGGTCGACATCCACGTTGTGCTCATTGCGGTCGTCGATAAGGGATAGCACCATTTCCGGTTGCGCGACGCCGTCCAGGACGACGCGGGTGACGTTCACTCCGCCGTTGTTATGGAGGGTGATGTGGTAGAACGTTTCGCGATAGCGGTAGTGAATTTTGAAGGACGGCCATGCCTTGGGGATGCACGGCGCGAAGCGGAGTTTGTCGACTTCCAGGTACAGGCCCAGGAGTGACTCCGTGATGAGTCGGTACATCCATCCGGCCGAGCCGGTGTACCAGGTCCAGCCGCCGCGGCCGGTATGGGGGGCGACGCCGTACACGTCGGCGGCGACTACATAAGGCTCCACCTTGTAAACGGAAATGTCCCTGGGCGTAGAAGCGTGGAGCAGCGGATTGATCAGCGCGAAGAGTTCCCACGCGCGGTCCGAATCCCCAATTGCCGCAAAGGCCATGACCGTCCAGATGACGGCGTGGGTGTATTGGCCGCCGTTCTCCCTGACGCCCGGGACGTAGCCCTTGATGTACCCGGGGTTGAGGGATGATTTGTCGAACGGCGGGTCGAAGAGGCGGATTTGGCGGTCGCCGCGGCGGACGAGGCGCTGGTCCACGCTCTGCATCGCGATCTGCGACCGCTCGCGCGTGCCCGCAGCTGAGATGACCGACCAACTCTGCGGCAGCGCGTCGATCTGACATTCCTCATTCGAAGCGGAACCCAGCGGCGTGCCGTCATCGAAATACGCCCGGCGATACCACTCCCCATCCCACGCATTCTCCTCGATGTAGCCGCGCAGTCGGCCGGCTTCCACGGTATAGCGGTCGGCGATGGCAACGTCACCCCGGCGGCGGGCGAGGTTGGCGAACTGTGTAAGCACTTCGAAGAGGAAGAATGCCAGCCAGACGCTCTCGCCCTTGCCATGCTGGCCGACGAGGTTCATGCCGTCGTTCCAGTCGCCGCAGCCCATGAGCGGCAGGCCGTGGACGCCGAAGCGCAGGCCGTTGTCGATGGCGCGGACGCAGTGGTCGTAGAGGGTGGCGTTCCCCTCGACGCGCGGCAGGTCGTAGAAGGATTCCTCTTCCGGTCGCAGGAGGCGGGAGGCAAGGAACGTCGCGTGCTCGTCGAGCACGCCGGTGTCGCCCGTCGTGGCGACGTAGCGGCACGCGGCATACGGGAGCCAGAGGTAATCGTCGGAGAAGTGCGTACGCACCCCGCGCCCCACGGGCGGGTGCCACCAGTGCTGGACGTCTCCTTCGACGAACTGGCGGGAGGCGGCGCGGAGCAGGTGCTCGCGGAATAGTCCCGGCTCGGCGTGGACGACCGCCATCGCGTCCTGCAACTGGTCGCGGAACCCGAACGCGCCGCCGGACTGGTAGAACCCCGTGCGCGCCCACATGCGGCACGCGAGGGTCTGGTACACGAGCCAGCCGTTGGCCAGAAAATTGACGGCCGGGTCGGGCGTCTCGAAATACACTGCGCCCAGCGTGCGGCTCCAGTAGTGCCACACGCCTTCCAGCGCGCGGTGGGCGTTGTCGATGCCTCGGAAGCGGTAGACGAGCTGCCGTGCCTGATCTTCATCCGCGCCGACGCCGAGGGTGAAAATGATCTCCCGCGTCTGGCGGTCCTCGATCCCGATCGGAACGTGCATGGCCGAACAGGGGTCGAGCCCCGCGCCCACCCGGCCGGAAAGGCGCATGCGGCGGAGGGCTGCGGGCCTGGCGGCGGTGCCGTTACGCCCCAGGAACTCAGTGCGGTCGGCGGTGACCGTGCGGAGCGACTCGCTACTGTCGACGAACGCGACGCGGCCGGGGAACTCCGTGTTGTACGCGTTGCGGGTGAACAGCGCGCCGCTGATCGGGTCCAATTCCGTCACCACGTGCATGAGCGTCCTGTCGCGCAGCTCGCCCAGCACCCATTCCCAATAGCCTGTGATCGAGAGCTGGCGCGCCCGGCCCGAGCGGTTGGTGACGCGGAGCTTGGCGAACTTGACCGGGGCGTCCGTCGCGACGTACACGCACAGTTCGGTGACGATCCCGTCATCCTCATACTCGAAGATGCTGTACCCGAAGCCATGGCGGGCGACGTACAGCATGTCGCCGCGGGCCGGGAGGGGCGAGGGAGACCAGAATCGGCCGCTCTCCTCGTCGCGGACATAAAACGCCTCCCCGCTGACGTCGGAGACGGGGTCGTTGTACCAGGGGGTGAGGCGGAATTCGTGGCTGTTTTCCGACCAAGTGTAGGCGCTGCCGCTTTCGGAAACGACGGTGCCGAACTGCGCGTTGGCGATCACGTTCACCCATGGCGCGGGGGTGGTCTGGTCCGGGCCCAGCACGGTGATGTATTCGCGGCCGTCGCGGCTGAAGCCGCCGAGGCCGTTGAAGAATGTCAGATCGCGCTGCGGGACTTCGGCGGCGGTCACCGGTTCCGCACGGCGACGCACCGGCTTGAGGGCGGGGATGGCGACCTCGCCGCGGCCGCGGCGTTCGACCTGTTCGATCAGCGTTCCCGCGTCGTCGAATAAGACCACCCGCGCAACGGTCTGCAGCAGGGCGCGGTCTTCCTCCGACATCTGCTCGCCCCGGCGCACGAAGATCCCGCCGGGCTTGTCCACTAGCGCCGCCTCGGGGCTGGCGGCAACGAGATCCATGATGGCGTCCTGCGAGGTCTGGCGGTAAACCGAATCATCTTCGTTCCAAATGACCAGATCGACCGCCAAGCCCTTCATCCGCCAATACGCATGCGCCTGTACGGCCTGGCGGACCAATTCGATGCGGGCGCGGTCGCGGATGCGAACGAGCACGATCGGCAGATCGCCGGAGATGCCGTACCCCCAGAGCCCCGACTGCCCCCGGCGGTTGCGCGTCAGCACGGCGGCCTTGGCCCTTCGCAGCGACGAGGCGTACACAACCGAACCCGCCAGGCGGCCGTACGCCTGGGCGTCGGCCTCGGTGGCGTTGAGCTGCCGGAGCAGCACATTGGCGTGCGTCCAGGCCAGTTCAAAGACGCGGTCGGCCAGGCGGGTGTCGTGGTACTTGTCCATCATGACCGTGACGGCTTCGCGCGTCTCGGCGACGCCGGTGACGAGATCCACGCGCACCGCCTCGCCCGGCTGCAGCCGGATGACTTGGCGGATGCACACGACGGGGTCAAGCACCGACCCCTCACTGTCGGAAAGCGGTGTGCCGGCGGCCAGCGCCGCGGGCATCGCAATGCTTCCGCCCCGGCCGATGAACTTCATGCGATCCGTCTCATAGGATGCATCGCCGATGGTCGTGCCGCCAACCGTCATCAGGTGCATCATCCAGGGCGGGTGTTCCTCGTCCGAGCGCGGACGCCGCTTGCACAGGACGGCCCGGCGGTCGCGCACCAGTTCCGTCTGGACGAACAGGTTGCTGAACGCCGGGTGGGCAAGGTCCTGGGCGCGCGGGGCAAGGACGACCTCGGTGTAGCTGGTGACCTCGACACTGCGGACCACTTCAGAGCGGTT
The DNA here is from genome assembly GCA_028288775.1 of Phycisphaerales bacterium. Taxonomy (GTDB): domain Bacteria; phylum Planctomycetota; class Phycisphaerae; order Tepidisphaerales; family Tepidisphaeraceae; genus RYN-428. The sequence continues at coordinate 16,092 of JAQGHP010000373.1, forward strand.
GGTAAGCGTGACACGCCGCAGCTCGACGTCGTCCTCGGGGGAGACGCTGATCTCGGTATGCGTCTCGATGCCGTTGTCGCGGCGGCGGAACTCCGCGCGGGCCTGGGTGAAGATCGCCTCGTAGTTCCGGGTTGCCTTGAGCGTCGGTTGCCACGCGGTGGACCAGAGCGCGCCGGTTTCGGGGTCGCGCAAATAACAGAAGGTGCCCCAGCAATCGCGGGTGGCGTCTTCGCGCCACCGCGTCACGGCGGTGTCGCCCCACCGGCTGTACCCGCCGCCGGCGCTGGTGACAAGAACGTGGTAACGGCCGTTGGAGAGCAGGTGTACCTCCGGCGCTGTCCCGCCAGGATCGGTGAAGACGCGCATCGTCCCCTCCTCCTCGGCGGTTGCGGTGCGGCGACTGCCTGCCTCGGCGGCATGGGGAAACACGGGCGTGTTCGCCCGGGGCACGCGCTCCTGGAGTAGAAGGTCTGCGGCTCGGAGCATCGGGTCGGCCTCGAAGCGGCGCTGCATCGGCTTGTCCAACAGGACGTATGCCAAAGACAGGAGGCTCATGCCCTCATGGTGAGCCATGAACTGCCGCACCGTGACGCTTGTCGTCCCCGGTAGGAGCCGTGCGGGGGTATAGTCAATCGCCTCATAAAAGCCATACGCGCCCTGCTGCCCGTCGGCGGCCAGTTGCTCGAGATTGCGGCATGCCGCCTCGGGTGCAACCATTAGCGCCATCGCTGTGGCATAAGGCGCGATGACCAAATCGTCGGCCAGTCCACGCTTGAGCCCAAGCCCGGGCACGCCGAAGGCGCGGTACTGGTAATTCAGGTGCTGATCGGTCGTGTTGTAACCCGACTCGGAGATGCCCCAGGGCACGCCGCGTTGCTTGCCGTAATCGATCTGCCGGCGAACGACGGCCCGGTACGTCTGTTCCAGCAACGTGTTCTCGTACGTCGGCATCACCAGGAGCGGCATGAGGAACTCGAACATCGAGCCGCTCCAACTGAGCAGCGCCGTCGCCGAGCCGGTGGAGGTCAGCAGCCGGCCCAGGGCGAACCAGTGTTCCTGTCCGAGCTGGCCCTGGGCGATCGCGACGAAACTTCCCAGGCGCGCTTCCGACGCCAGCAGATCGTAGAAGCTGCCGTCGAGGCGATGGTCGGCGACGTTGTAGCCGATGGAAAACAGGTCGCGCGACTTGTCGTACAGGAAGGACAAGTCCAT
>JAQGHP010000544.1 GCA_028288775.1 Phycisphaerales bacterium
AGGAATCATCGACCAGGTCGATGACGTGCGCGTCAGCAACCCCGCGGTGAACCCCGAACTGCTCGACGCCTTGGGCCAGAAGTTCTCCGAGTACCACTACGACTACAAGCGGATGGTCCGCGACATCTGCACGTCCCTTGCGTACCAGACCGCGACGGAGACAAACCCGACTAACGAGAACGACGACCGCAACTTCGCCCACGGCGCAATCCGCCGCATGCGGGCGGAAGTGGCGCTCGACTGCCTGAGCGAGGCCACGGCCACCAAGGAGAAATTCCGCGGCCTGCCCCTCGGCGCCCGGGCCGTGCAGATCGCGGACGGCACCACCACCGACTACTTCCTCACCACCTTCGGCCGGGCCACGCGTGATACGGTCTGCTCGTGCGAAGTGAAGATGGACCCAAACCTGTCTCAGGCGCTGTCGCTGATCAACGGCCGCGTGGTTCACGGGAAGATCGAGCAGAGCGCGATCATCCCCGAGATGCTCAAAGCCAAGAAAACCGCGCCGGAGATCATCGAGCAGTTGTATTTGCGAACGCTCAGTCGTCGGCCGAACAACGCCGAGGTAGCCTCGCTCACCGCGCAGCTCGCGCAAGCGGGCGCGGACCAGAAGAAGGCTTACGATGACTTGTTCTGGGCGCTGCTGAATTCGCAGGAATTCATGTTCAATCATTGAGAGCGCTTATCTCCCTCTCCCTCGTACTCGGGGGAGAGGGCAGGGGTGAGGGGCCGGGCGTGAAGAAATGCTGAAACGATGAACGCTGAACAAATGCGGGAGCTCTCTCCATTCAGCGTTCAGCATTCAGAATTCAGCATTTCCTCCGTTCCGCCCCTCACCCTAACCCTCTCCCCCGAGTACGGGGGAGAGGGAACCAGACGGACACGGGCCGGAGGCCCGTGACACTTTGTACCCGGCAGGAGCCGAAAGAATGTCTCTCGCGACGAATCGTAAATCTCTCGCCCTCGCCACAGCCGCGGCATTGTTCTCCGTTTCCCCCGCTTTCGCCGCGGACAAGGCCAACTACCAGGACCACGTCCTGCCGCTGTTCCGCAACTCGTGCCTGAACTGCCACAACCCCGACAAGAAAAAAGCCGGCCTCGATCTGAGCACCTACCAGACCGCCCTGGCCGGCAGCAACAACGGCCCCGTGGTCAACGCGGGCGATCCCGACAACAGCCTTCTCTACAAAGTCGTCGCCCACCTCGAAGACCCGTCGATGCCGCCCAAGAAGGACAAGCTCCCCGACAAGGAGCTGGAAATCATCAAGTCCTGGATCGCCGGCGGCGCGCTGGAAACCGCCACGGGTAAGCCCGTCGTCAGCAGCAAGCCGAAGATCGACATGACCGTCGCCGCCTCCGGCGCAAAGCGGCCGGACGGCCCCGCGCCGATGCCGCGCGATTTGCTGCTCGAGCCGGTCGTCCGCGCCGGCCGCCCCTGGGCCGTGTCGTGCCTGGCGTCCAATCCGTGGGCGCCGGTCGTGGCCGCGGGGACGCAGCACCAGGTGCTCCTCTACAACGCCGCCACGCTCGACCTGCTGGGCGTCGTCCCCTTCGAGGGCGGCGAGCCGCAGGTCGTGCAGTTCAGCCGCAACGGCAAAATGTTGCTCGTGGGCGGCGGCATCGCCGGCAAGAGCGGCAAGGTCACTCTCTGGGACGTCACCGCGGGCCAGAAGGTCACCGACATCGGCGAGGAATTCGACTCCGTCCTCGCCTCCGACATCAGCCCCGATCAGGCCTTCGTTGCCCTGGGCGGCCCGACCAAAGTCTTCAAAATCTACTCCACCCGCGATGGCTCCCTCCAGCACGCCATCAAGAAACACACCGACTGGGTCACCGCCATCGCCTACAGCGCCGACGGCGTCCTGCTCGCCAGCGCCGACCGGGCCGGCGGGATGTGGGTCTGGGAGGCCAAGAGCGGCCACGAGTTCTACAACCTCGCCGGGCACAAGGCCGGCGTCACCTCCGTCGCCTTCCGCGACGATTCCAACGTCCTCGCCAGCGCCAGCGAAGACGGCACCGTCAAGCTCTGGGACATGCCCAGCGGCAAGGAAGTGAAAACCTGGCAGGCCCACGCCGGCGGCGTCCTCTCGGTTGCCTTCACCCACGACGGCCGCCTGGTCACCTGCGGCCGTGACAAGGTCACCAAAACCTGGAAGCCCGACGGCACCGCCGATAAAACCTTCGAGGCGTTTACCGACATCGCGCTACACGCCGTCTACAGCGACGACGGCAAGCGCGTGATCGCCGGCGACTGGACCGGCGAGCTGCGCGTCTGGGACGCCGCGGACGGTAAGCTGCTGGGCAAGCTCAGCTCGAACCCCGCCCCGCTGGCCGAGCGACTGGACGCCGCCGGCAAGCGCGCCACGGAATTACAGGAAGCCACCGACAAGGCCGCCGCGACGCTCGCGCAGGCCAAGGCTGCCGCCGACAAGGCCGCGCAGGAGCAGCAGGCCGCCGAGGCCGCGGTCCCCGTGACGAAGAAGGCGGCCGAGACCGCGCAGGCGCAGTTCGCAATGGCCGACAGCTCAATGCAGGCAGCAAAGGCCGCGTTGCAAACTTCCACCGCCGCGATGCCTGAGAAGCAGGCCGCTATCGCTCGCGCCACCAAGGCCCGCGATGAAGCCGCGTCCGCAAAGAACAACGCTACAAAGGAAGAGCAGCTCCTGAAGGATGCCGTGGCCGCGAAGCAGAAGGCGTCTGACGAAGCCGCCCAAGCCGCCGCCGCAGCAAAGGCGGAATCCGAAAAGCAGGCCGACAACCAGCAGTTGGCGACGACCGCGACGGAGAAGAAAACGGCGGCAGAAAAAGCCGCACAGGAATTGGATGCCGCCAAATCCGCCGCCCAGGCGAAGGCCGATCAGATCAAGTCGTTGACGGATGCGGTGGCGAAAGCCGAAGGCGAACTGGCCAAGTCGAACGAAGCGATGGCCGCGGCGAAGCAGGCCATCGCCGACCAAACCGCCGCCGCCGACAAAGCCACCGCGATGCGGAAGAGCTCCGAAGACGCCCTCGCCAAGGCGAAGACTGACGCAGCCGCGGCCGAGAAGGCCGTCGCCCCGAAAGTCGCGGCGAACAAGACCGCGCAAGCACAGTTCGTCGCCGCCAAAACCGCGTCCGATGCGGCCGCCGCCCAGCTTTCCGCCACTCGCATGGAGGTGGCCCGCTTGCAAGTCGGCCAGTTCTACCTGACGGTCTACGCCGCCAGGCAGGAACTTGCAGCCCGCCAGTCCGAGCAGGAGAAGCTCGCCGCCGGCGTCGCCGCCGCCCAAGGCGACGTGGACAAGGCCAACGCCGCGATAGCCGCGACTCAGAAGCTGCAAGCCGAAGGCCCCGCCCGCCAGAAGGCGCAGGAGGACGCGACCGCGAAGGCCAAAGAGATGCTTGCCGCCGCCAACACGGCAGCCGGCACTGCACAAACCCTTCTCGCCCAGCGTCAGGCCCTCCTGCCCCAAGCCGCGGAGCTGGTGCAAAAGATCTCTGCCGAGTCGCAAAAGGCGACCGACGACAAAACACTCGCCGACGCCGTCCTGAAAGCCAAAGCGACCGCGGACGCGCTGTCGGCGGACATCGAAGCCACCAAACAGGTCGCCGCTGCCAAGACCCAGGCGGCAAAAGACGCCATGAATGCCGTCACCGTTGCCGAGGCGACATTCGCCAAGGAGATCGCCGACACCGCCGCCCTGCCCAAAAAGATCGAGGCGTTACAGCAATTGGCCACCACCGCCGCCGCCGAGCTCCCCAAGCGCAAGGCGCAGGCGGACGAATCCGCCAAAGCCCTCGCCGCGGCGAAAGCCAAAGCCGACCAGCTCACCGCCGAGTACCAAAAGAAAACCCAGGAAGCCGGCCTAACCCCCGCCCCCGCGCCCGGAAAGACCTAACCCCACGCCCTCGATAAGCTCGGGCTTTCCCCGAGTCGTTGAATCTCCAAGTGACTCGGTCGTCATACCCGTAGAGTGGCATGGGTTTCCAACCCGTGCTTGGTGCATACGAAGGCAAAGTGATCTTTCGCCCGAACCCATTTCGCACGGGTTGAAACCCGTGCCACGATGGAGCGACAAAGGCGGCATTTGTCCGGTCAACGCGACGGAGTACCGCGGCCACGGGCGAGCTGCCCGTGCCACGGAAGGAGCACGGTCGCGCACCTCACGCGATGTTCCACGCCCGTAACCTTCCTCTTATGGCCTGCCGCATGATGGCCTATGATCCGCCTACCGATGGAAGCCGCCCCGCCATTCGCCGACCGCGATGACGAACGCCCGAGCCGCGCGGCGCTGATCGTCCGGGCGCTGGCGCACCGCAACTATCGGCTGTTCTTCGCCGGGCAAATCGTCTCGCTGGTCGGCACGTTCCTCACGCAGGTCGCCACCGTCTGGCTCGTCTACTACCTCACGGGCAGCCCGCTTCTGCTGGGCGTGGCAGGGTTCGCCGGGCAGATCCCCATGTTCCTGCTCGCGCCTTTCGCTGGCGTGTGGGTTGACCGGTGGAACCGCCAGCGGCTGCTGGTCGTCACGCAGACCCTCGCGATGCTCCAGTCGTTCGCCCTCGCGGCATTGGCCATGCGGGCGGACCCGCATCACCCGCAGGTAGTCGTCGGCGGCATCATCGGACTGGCGGTCGTGCAGGGACTGATCAACGCCTTTGATCTTCCGGCCAGGCAGGCGTTTCTCGTGGAACTGGTCGAACGCCGGGACGACCTGGCCAACGCCATCGCGCTCAATTCGACGATGGTTCACGGCGCACGGCTGGTGGGGCCGGCGATCGCCGGGTTCGTCATCCACGCCCTGGGCGAAAGCGCCCGCTCCGCCGGGTGGTGTTTCTTCATCGACGGCGTCACGTACATCGCCGTCATCGCCGCGCTGCTGCGCATTCGCGTCGCGCCCCGGCCGCCGCGCACGGATGGCCGCAGCGTGCTGCACGAATTGGCGGAAGGCCTCCGCTACATCTTTGGCTCCGCGCCCATCCGCGCGATGCTGCTGCTTATGGCGATCATCAGCCTGACCGGCATGCCCGCGTTCTCGGTGCTAATGCCCGTCTTCGCCCAACATTTTGGCGGCAAGACCCACAGCGCCCAAACCCTGGGCCTGCTCATGGGCGCCTCGGGCCTGGGCGCACTGTTCGGGGCGATCTACCTCGCCTCCCGACGGAGCGTCGTCGGCCTCGGCCGCGTAATCGCCGCCGCCTCGTTCCTCTTCGGCGCGGCCCTCATCGCCTTCTCCTTCGCCCGCTCGTTCTGGCTCGCCGTGGCAATCGTTCCCGTCGGCGGGCTGGGGATGATCATCTGCTTCGCCTCCGCCAACACCCTCCTGCAAACGCTTACCGATGACCACATGCGCGGCCGCGTGATGAGTTTTTTCACGATGGCGTTCGTCGGCATGACCCCCTGGGGCAATCTCCTGGCCGGCTGGGCCTCGAGCAAACTCGGTCCCGATGCCCTGGGTGCGTCCCGCACGCTAATGATCGCCGGGGCGATTGTGCTTATTGCGTCCGTCAGTTTCGCGCTGAAGCTGCCGGCGCTGCGGAAAATCGTGCGGCCGCTGTTCGTAAAGCGGGGGATTATTCCAGTCGAGCTCGCCGAGGGTTTGCAGACCGCCGCGGACGTTGTCGGCGGACCGGAGGCGTGATAGCTTCGCCCTCGCGTCATACTCAATCTCAATGCGTTCGCTATTATGAGGAGCCACGGCATATGTCGGAATTGCGCGATCTCGACCCGCAGGCATATAACTAACACGGCGGTGCGCGTGCCGCTGGCAACTTTTCTCGTGCTGATCATCGGCGCGTGGATCTTTTGGGGGCTGCGACTGATGGGTCTGGATGTGCTGGGACTGATAAGCCACAACCGATCATCCAGCGAGCCCATCTCGGAATTCACCTATTTGTGCGTAGCCGGTGCGATCACGGTCTTCGGCCTCCCGATGATGTGGTGGCAAATCCGCTCGAACCTGCAGGTGCTGAAGGTTGGGACACCGATGGAGGCGCGATTCGTCGCCCGCAGCCCGCTTTCCAAGAACGGGGTCGTCCCCGTTACGTTTGCCTACACCGTCAACGGAGTCGAATACAGGCAACGGCGCGACGTCGCCGAGAACTACGCGGATGCCTACGACGCCCAAACGCGAATCCGAATAACGGTCGATCCCAAGAAGCCATCGCGATGCCTCCTTTCACCGTATAACGTCATCGCGGGCGGCGGTGTAAAAACGCCAAATTGAGCCGCGTTCGGCTTCGTCAACTCAATATCCGACTTACGTTTTTGCGTCTTTACGTTTTTAGCCTCTACTGCAGAAGTTTTTCCACAGCACCCATCCGTGTTCATCTGCGTCCATCTGTGGCGACAGTCTTCTTGCTTCATGACTACGGCCCGCTCCCATGCTACTCGTTCGTTGCCCTGCTATACTCTGACCAGTGGAAGCCTCGGGACTGGAACAAACCCTCCGTGATCTCCCCCGCATCGGGACGCTCGTCAAAGACCGCGGCTACCGGCAGGTCTGGCGGTTCGAGCATCAAGGCCGCGCCTACTACCTCAAGTATTACCCCAAGACCGGCCCGCGCGACCGGTTTCGGCGGTTCTTTCGCGGCAGCCCCGCGATGGCCGAGTTCACCCGCCTCCAATGGCTCCAAAAAGCACAAATCCCCGCGCCCCGCGCCGTCGCGGCGATGATGGGGTTTGCTCTCAACGGCCGCGTCGGTGACGCGGTTGTGCTCGAAGCGATCGAGCCCGCCGTGCAGCTCGATGAATACTTCAGCCGATACGAGCTTCGCGGCGAAAGTGCGCCCGATCACCTCAAGATCGCCGGCCAAATCCGCGATCTCGTCCGGCAACTCGCCAGGGCCGGACTCGGCCACGAAGATCTGCATCTGGGCAACTTTCTCTTGCACGACGGCAAGCTCTTCCTGCTCGACGGCTACGCCGTGCGCAAGGGCGGGCTGACCATCGAGCACCTGCGGCACCTGGGGCACAGCGTCGGCCGTTATGCGACGCGCACTGATTTTCTCCGCGGGTGGGACGCGCTCGGGCCGGGCGGGAAGTTGCCGCTTTACAACCCGCTCACCAACACCCTCGCCGGCACCTTCCTGCGCCGGCGTGCGACCAGTGAAAATCGATACTTCGGGCAGATTGAATCGGACGGCTGGCGCGGCGCGTTCTTCAAGCAGGACAAGTACCCCCGCCGTTGGTCCACGGCGAGCGGGCTGCAAATTACCCGTGAAGACTGGGAGCGCGAGCTCCCGCGGCTGCTGCGGGAAATCGACGAGGGCAAGCTGAAGGTCATCAAGAGCAGCAAGAGCGGCGACGTTATCGCCGCCAACACCACCATCGGCGGGCGTGAAATCGAAATCATCATCAAACGCCCCCGCCGGCGTTACTGGTACCGGTACGTCAACGAAATCGGCCGCGGCTCGCGCGGCCGGCGGGCGTGGTTCAAGGCGTGGAAGCTCATCCTCCGCAACCTTCCCACGGCGTGGCCGCTGCTGTTCGTCGAGCGGCGGAAAATGGGCTACGTGACCGACAGCCTCATCCTCTTCGAGCGCGTCCCCGGGCCGACGCTCGCGCGCGTGCGCCTCGATTCGCTTGAAGAGCGGCAGCGCGATATGCTCTTCCGCCGATCGGGACGCATTCTCCGCGAAATCGAGCGGCAGGGGTTCGCCCACTTCGACGCAAAGGCCAGCAACTGGATCGTCCGCCCCGACGAACAACTCG
>JAQGHP010000452.1 GCA_028288775.1 Phycisphaerales bacterium
CGACGCAACGGCATCGACGCCGCGATGGAAAAACACAAGCTCGACGCACTCGTCGCCATCACCAGCGGCCCGCCGATTCTGATCGACCTGGTCAACGGCGACTACAGCACCGGCGGCAGCTCCACCCTCGCCGCCGTCGCCGGCTACCCCGCCATCACCGTCCCCGCCGGCTACGCCTTCGGCCTGCCGATCGGCATCAGCTTCTTTGGGAGAGTGTGGAGTGAACCCACGCTGATCAAGCTCGCGTACGCGTTCGAGCAGGCGACCAAGGTGCGAAGGTCGCCGACATTCGCCGCGACGGCGGATTTGCACGAATGAATTCGGCAATTCACGAAATCCGCGGCGCCCTCGACCACCCTCCTGCTATTTCGGCTGATTGCGCGAGCGCTTGCGTGGGGGCCGGTCTACCCATCCGGTCCCCTGCTGGTAGGTGCCCACGATGCGGTCGCCGTTGAGTACGACCTCGAAGCCGTGGTCCGGGTCCCACGCGCATTCGCCGGCGATCTCCAAGTAGGCCATGCCGTCGCGCGAGCGCTCTGAAATTGCAATGCGTGTGATCTCGATCCGCTCCGCGGCCTGCTTTGGGGTCATCCCCTGTGGCATGACGATGTCGACGCCGGGCGGGTCGAATGCCTCCCACCCGCCGTACGAACGCACTTCGTCGGCATAATCCGCGACGGCCCGGAGGACATTCGCGTACACCGCCGCCTCGTTTTCCACGAGATAGTCAAGCGCGCGCTCCTGTTCCGGCCCCGGCCCGTCGTCATACCCGCCCACTTCCTCCGGGCCGCTCCCGCTCCTGGGGTCGCCGGGTTCCTCTTCAGAGGGCTCCGTGAAGTCCTCGCGGATGTACGGCCTGGCCAACAGCGGCAGCTTCAGCTTCACCTGCCAGTTGTAGGTGTCGCCGGGAATGGCGGCAGCGTTCCAATCCCTGGCGCTGGGATCACGCGGAGTGGGCTTTGCCTTCCCACCCGTCGGGTCGTCCTTCGGATCGACATAGACCGCAACGCCGTTTCTCACATAAACATCCGCGCGCTTCGCCGGAAGCTCGTATTCGCGGTTGCCGTGGAAGATATTCTTCCCCGCGGGGACTGCTATGAGAAACTTTACCGTTTTCTTCATGGTCACTCCTCCCTGTATGACGTGCCGGATCGACTCGGGCAATTTCACCCGCGTCCCTTTACGCATGTTACCGCAAATGGTGTTAGCAAACAAAACAAAACGCAGACGGGAGATCAGATTGAGGAACTATCTGAAAATTGCTTGGAATTTCGCGCCCGCTCGTTCGCCAGATATTGCAGCCCCGCCCAGAGGATCAGCAAATAACCGCCGAGCAACCCCCAACTCGGGATGCTGTAGTTGAAGTAAAAGAAATGCACCGGCTTCCACACCCGCGCGCCTGGCATGATGAACGCCAGGAAAATCCATACCACGCCTCTCACCACCGCCCCGCGGTTGACGGTCTTCCGTGGCGTCAAAAGCAATGCCGCGGCCAGCGTGTTCACCAACGTAGCCAGCACCAAATGCCGCGTGTTCGTGTCCGGGCTGAAGGCCAGCGCTATCGTCACCAAGCCCGCCCATTCCATCGCCACGAGCCCCTTGAACGGCTGCCCGCTCTGCCACTTCGCCCCCGGCCATGGCCACAGCCGCAGCCGATTTGCGCGATACATCCACACCACGACCAAAAGCGCCATCAGCCCCACGCCCGCCGCAAATGCCATCACCCCTGAGTTGGAAAGCCCGCGCGGCCCCAGCACGCGCGCCAAGAAACTCGTGATCGACACGCTCAAGCCGTCGGCAATGTTGTGGACGGTAATCCCGTGCGCCTCAGGCGCGACGCCGACCCATCGCAGCAGTCCGGCGAGCGCCACCCGAAGACATCGCAAATCCTCGTGCCATCCCAGCAGCACCGCGGGCAGGAGCGCGAAGAAGATCGAGCCGAGCAGGGTGAAAGCAAGCGCCGTCCATCGCCGGCGCAAGAAAAAATAGGGCAGCGCGACGACCGGCAGATACTTGATGTTCAACGCCAAGGCGAGCGACATCCCGGCCAGCGCCGGCCGGGAATCCAGCCAGTACAGCGCGAGAACGAACATGAAGAGCATAATCGCGTCCGTCTCGCCCATCGTGAGGACGGCGCGCATTTCGTTGAGACTGAACAGGCTCGCAAGAAACGCGACCGCCCACTCCGCCGCGGGGTGGTGGGCATCTAGGCGTCGAAGCATGATCCGCGCCCCGAGCTTTACCGACCCGAACAGCATCAGCGTATTGAGTATCAGAAAGATCTGCCCCGCGTGCCGCAAGCTCACGAGCGTGAGCGGCGAAAATAAAAATGCGATCAACGGCGGATAGACGTACATCATCGCCGCGCTCGTGCCGGCGGTGTAAATGTCCCGGTGCGCAACCGCGTACTGCGCCGCGATGTAAAACGTCGGAAAATCCCCGAGCCGCGAAATGTCCCCCTTGGTCTGGTGCAGAAGGTGGTAGATCAGGAAATAGCCGTAGATTGCCGCGAGGCCGGCAATCGCGATCCATTTCACGGCGTCCGCGGAGAGGTGTTTACTGAATGGCGCGTCCGCGCCTGCCGGGGGCACGGCCGGTATGGCCGCCGGAGTGGCTTCACGCGGCGACGCGCCCGCGCTCTTTCCGCTGCCCATGAGATCCGGGGATGTGCCGCCGCTCATGGCGTGCAGTGTAGTGTGGGATTTGCAACTTCCAATGGTTGCCGGCTCAGGCCAGGATTGCGAGGCATTGTTCCATGCCCACCCCCGTCTTGGAAGACACCTCAAAAATCTGAATCCCCGGCCGCACGGATTGGATATTCCGGTGGGCCGCCTCCCGGTCGAATTCAACCGCCGTCGCCAGATCCATTTTTGTGATCACCGCGACGTCGGCGGTGTTGAAAATGGTCGGGTATTTTAGCGGCTTGTCTTCCCCTTCGGTCACGGAAAAGAGCACCAGCCGCAGCGCCTCGCCCAGGTCGTAGCTGG
>JAQGHP010000481.1 GCA_028288775.1 Phycisphaerales bacterium
ATCGCGGAGGTAGGCTTTAACAATGTTAGAGAATTTCATGGCGAACCTCCTACAACAATGGACCATGCCTTTGCGGGCCGCGCGGGGCATCGCCGGGGAGCCCCGTGCGGCCCGATGCATAGACGAATAAATATCCCCAGGTCGCGAATTAGGTGGTCGCGTTCTGGAGGGTCTGGAACTTGGTGACGACGTGGTTGCCGAGCGTGCCGACGACGGTCACGAGACCGACGACGATGAGGGCGGCGAGGACACCCCACTCGACGGTTTCCATGCCACGCTCATCACTCAGAAAACGGACGGACCAATTACGAAGAACCTTCATGACATCTCCCTATTGCGGGCGGGGCTGGCGTGCCGCACAGCTACCAGCTGGTGCGCGATGCACGAAGACGACGCCCGACGTTCGAACTACTCGCGGGCCGGCCGAAACTTTCGGCCGGTTAAACCCGCAGACCCCGTGGTTTTCCCCACGCGGAACATCGCAAACCGCAACCAACATTGCATTGGTAATCAATGCAACTGATCGCGGCAACCCGGGACGCCACAGGCATCAAGGCCCCGCCCGCAGAGCGCGGACTGGGATACCGAGCCAAATGCCTCCCGGCCGATAATGTCATTAGCCCCACCGAAGGCTCGTGCGCAACGGACACCCGTCAATACGGGAAGACCGCCACGAGTAGCCGCCGGCACCCATCATCCCTGACGTGCAAGTCAAATTAAGAGCGCGAAGGTTAGCCCCGTTCCCATTGCACGTCGCCCCGTCTCACGGACTTCCCCAAGCAACTCTCAAAAACTGGTCAATACAAGGCAGAACTTTCTCTTCAATTAGTCTGATGAAATCATATGGAAATAGCAAGTTAAAAATTTCCCCGCGACAGGCGCCGCAAGCTCGCCCCGAATACCTGCATGAAATCTACCAATTCCAATATAACAGACATCTCAATTTATTGATCTGACGTGGGAGAGGGCCCGGGGGCGGCGGCTAAGTCCGCTTCATTAATACACATGTGGATCATTGCCATCGACGGCCGGCCCGCCAGGTTGAATCACGCCCGCCGGTGAAGTTATGCCCGCGCCGCGACGCCCACGGACATATTGGGCAATAATGTTAAAAATAAAATATCGTTTTGGTAGTATTTTTTCGGAGTAATCCCCATAACGGAAAACCGCACAACCGGATTACCCCGCACACGTGGTGAAGTGCGGCTTGTCGAGGGGCCGACGCCCGCGCGAAACGCCTTGACCGAATCGACGCATGTCATACGATACACCGTCGCCATTCGGAGTTCCTTTCAAAAGACTTCATCGCCGCGACACGCAGCGGCCCCCGCCCCCGCGCGGCGAACCGGCCCCACTCCCACGCGATCGTCAGCACCGAGCCCGCTATGACAACCGCAGCGGACACCTTTCCCCATCATTCGAAGACAGCCTCCGCCGGCGCAAGACGGCTGGCGAACGTCGCGGCATTGGCCGCGGTCGCGATCCTCTTTCTCGCCAAGGCCAGCCCGCAAAACACGCTTGACCTCGATCTCTTCCATCAGATGGCCCTCGTACGGGCCGCGGTGCAAGCCGGTTCGATGCCGATCCAGGACGTCTTCGCCTACACCTCCGTCCCCGGCCCATCCGTCCACTATGAATGGGGGAACGGCGCCGTCGCCTACGTCGTGACGTCCGCCTTCGGCACGCCGGGCTTACTGGTCCTCAAATATTCCCTCACTGCCCTTACCGCCGCCCTGGCCATCTACGTAGCACGGCAGCGGAAGGCGACGTGGGCGGTGATCTGCGCCCTCTCCCCCGGCGCGGCCCTGCTCATGTCGATGGGGTTTACGACGATTCGCGCCGGGCTCTTTACGCTCTTCTTTTGCGCGCTCGTACTTGCCCTGCTGGAAGGCGACCGCCGGGGGAAGCGCACGTGGATTTTGCCGTGGTTCGTCGTATACGTCGCGTGGCTGAACATTCACCCAGGGTTCATCGTCGGGGCGGGGCTGATGGGATTGTATTGGCTGGAGCGGGTGATCCGGTATCGGCAGCCGCAGTGGCATCTGATTGGCGCGGGCATCGCCATGCTCCTTCTGGTGCTGGTCAATCCGTACGGTCGGCTATACCCGGTCGCACTGTGGCACGCGCTGACGCAGACGCTGCCGCCCATTCCCGAATGGCTGCCGATATGGCGCTGCAAAGACTGGCCATGCGTCGCGATCTATTTCCTCACCGTGGCGCTGGCAATCTCGGCAATCCTCCGCGCGGGCTGGCGCAGGTGCGAGGGGGTGCTCATGCTGGCGGTCTGCACGGTCGCCGCGTTCCAACATATACGGCACCTCTATTTGTACGCTCTGGTGTGGTTCTGCTACGTGCCCGGCTGGCTGACGCTCTCCCCGATGGGCCAGGCCATCACGCGTGTATGGGAACGGCGGCCGCGCATCGTGGCCGCCTCCTGCGTGGTCATTAGTCTCGTCTTCGTTCCCACGATCCTCTCCGCCAAACCGTGGGCGCTGCACATGCCTGTCGCCCTCGACGACCCGGACAACGTTCGCGAAAATCTGCTCTACCCCGGCAACGCCGTCGAATATCTCAAGCGCGTCCAGTTCCACGGCAACGTGATGACGCATTACAACGATGGCTCATACGTGATGTGGCACCTCTGGCCATCGGTAAAAATCGGCCTCGATAGCCGCAACGACGTGGGCTACTCCTACGCGTTCATCATGGAAGTGCTCAACTTCTACCGCGGCTCTCCCGGCTGGCACGACACGCTCACCCGCTACCCCACCGATCTCGTGCTGGTAAAGCGTTCCTTTCCCCTGGCAAAGCTGATGGCGTCCGGCACCGATTGGCATCGCGTCTACCGCGACGACTCGTACGAGCTTTGGGCACGGCCGGGATTGCAATTGCCCGAGGAAGACCGGACCGGGCAGCCGCTCACCGCGACATTTCCATGAGGCGCGCCTGGCCCATCCTCCTCGCGCTGCTGATCGGCGTGCCGCTGATCGGCGTGCCGCTGATCGCGATCCACTTGCTCGACCCGCGCTGGGTGCCGCTGGCGGTAGCCGTGGCGGTCGGCCTGCTCGCGAGGGTGCCGGCGCTAAACGGCCGCGTCGCGCCGCTTCTCGAAAGCTGCCGCCGTCCTTCCCCCCGCGCGCTGCGTTGGACAACGCTCGCGGTTGGGGCGCTCTCCGTCGCGTACTTCGTCTTCACTGCCTTTCATCAGCACCGCGACCTGTTCCCGCGCCTGCATGATGAGCACAGTTACCTCATTCAATCCCGGATGATCGCGGCGGGCCGCCTCTGGGAGCCGCAGCATCCGCTCGCCGACTTCTTCGACAATTTCTACATGCTCGCCCGCCCCGTGTACGCCCCCATCTACTTCCCCGGCACCGCCCTGCTCAACGCTCCGTTCGTGCGCCTCGGACTCCCCTACTGGACGATGCCCGTCCTAGCGTCCGGCCTCGTCGTCGCGCTGAGCTATCGTCTGGTCACGTTGATGATCGACGGCCTCGCCGGCCTGACCGCCGCGGCCCTGGTCATCAGCGCCTGGGGCCTGCGCGAATTCTCCACCATCGTCATGGCCCAAGCGCCCATGGCCCTGTTCGCATTGCTCATGGTCGCGGCATGGCTCGCATGGCGGCGCGAACACCGCGCCCGCTGGGCGGCGGCGCTGGGCGCCTGCATGGGATGGGCTGCGATTATCCGGCCCGTCGATGCGCTCGCCTTCGCGCTTCCGATCGCATTCGCCATCGCGCTGGAGGCGCGAGCGCTCCCCGCACGCAGACGCATCATCGCCGCGGCAGTCCTGCTCTTAGCCGCAGCCCCCTTCCTCGCGCTGCAAGCCGTCTTCGACCGGGGCACGACCGGCAGCGCATGGAAAACCCCCTACGCCGCATATCTCCATCAAGACCAGCCCGGCAGCGAATTCGGCTTCCACGCCTTCCGCCCGGGTATCCGCCCCGCCGCCCCGCTTCCACAGAAGCAGCAGTATTTCGAGCAATACCGCCTGAAGGAAATTCAGGCCCATTCACTGGGGAACTTTGCTGAAGACTTAAAATTCCGGTCGCAGCTCACAGTGCTTGCCACGCTTCCCGCCGGCCTCCTCGCGGTGCTACTGCTTGCCGCTCCATTTGGACTATCGAGCCGTCCCCGCCAGGTTTTCTTCGCCGCCGTCCCGCTTTTCCTGCTCCTCTACGCCTTCAATCCGTTCTTCCTGGTCCACTATCCCGTCCCGCTGATTCCGGTGATGGCCTTCGCGGTGGCGCTGGCGGTGCATGTCCTTTCCCGCGCCGGATCGTCCGCCGGCCCCGACCCGCACACCAGCACGTTCCTCACCTTGATCGTGCTGGCGCTGTGCGCCAGTTCGCTGCCCGAATTTCGCCGCGATGTTCGTGACGGGACTATCCCCGCCATGCCGCTCACCGCGCTCGTCCACCGTCAGCTCGCGGCGCAAGTCCAAGTCCCCGCGGTCGTCCTCTTCCATTTCCGCCCCACCGACAACCCCGTCGAGGAGCCGGCCTACACCGATGACGTAGCCTGGCCGGATGATTCCCCGCTCATCCGCGCCCACGACCTGGGCCCGCGCAACATCGAAATCGCCCGCTACTACGCCCGCCTCCAGCCTGACCGCCACTTCTACCTCCTCGATCGCCAGGAAAACGCCGGCCGCCAAACGTTGGTCCTCCACCCCCTGGGCGACGCGAAGGAATATCTGTCGAAGCTTGAAGCAAGCACCCCGGCAAACGGGCAGAAGAGTTGAACCGCCAAGGCGCCAAGACGCCGAGGAAAACGCGGAAAGGGATCTGTGTTTGGGCGGAATGCCCCTCCCGGCACAGAGCCCACAGAGGCCACAACGAGCACAGAGAAGAAGGAGCAGGGGAATCAGAGATTGAGGTAGTAGGTTACGATCCGGTGAAGCCCATTGCCCATTTTTGCATAAGGCCGAAATCGGGGCAATCATGGGCAATGATGGGCAATGGGCCCCCGGACGGCGCGTTGCATTTTCCTCCACAAACAACTGCTTAGCAACGACTTACGAGAATTCATCATCGATCCCTTCTCGGTTCGATTTGCAAGCGAAATATCAGGCAATATTATGCTAAATTGCCCCGCTTTTTGCCCCAATCGCCCATAAATGGCCCCAATTTGGCGCGCGATGGGCAATGGGCCGCCGAGAGGGAATAGCTCCCACGCCCGCTCTCAATTGGGCGCAATAGACGATTGGGAGAAGGACGAATTTGCATCCTCTGTGCTCTTTGTGGCCTCTGTGGCCTCTGTGCCCATCATCCAAGACCGCGCCGACCTGCTTTTCTTTCCCGCCTCCGCGTCTCTGCCCCTCCGCGTTCAATTCTCCGCATCTTCCTCGGCGTCTTGGCGCCTTGGCGGTTCGACTCCTCTGCTTCACGGAGAAGAGGCCATCAGCGAACCAAGTAAGCGACGCGCCCAGAGCACGTCATCGCGCCGCAGCGCCTTGCGGAACGGTAAGCGACACCCCCGGCCCGCGATATTCAACGCCAAGAAATAAGGCGAGCGTCGCCGCGACGTCTGCGAACGTATCGCGATACCCGAGATCCCCGGCAAGTCCTCCATGCCCCACCAACACGGGCACCTCCTCGCGCGTGTGATCGGTCCCGCGAAACGTCGGATCATTCCCATGGTCGGCGGTGATGACGAGCAAATCGTCCCCCTCACATTGCGGGAGAAACTCGCCCAGCCACCGGTCAAACTCCGCCAACGCCCGCGCGTACCCCTCCGGATCCCGGCGATGCCCGTAGGCGGTGTCGAAATCGACAAGGTTCGCGAAGACCAGACCCTCGCGCGTCCGCCGCCAGACGTTGGCGATCTCCCGCATGCCTTCGTCGTTGTCGGCAGTCGGGCGGGAGGCGCAAATCCCCGCGCCGTCGAAGAGATCGGAAATCTTGCCGATGCCCGTCACCGGAATGCCGGCCTCCGAAATCGCGTCGAGCACCGTCCCCGGTGGATGCATGGAAAAATCATGCCGCCGCCCCGTTCGTACGAACGCGCCGGCGGTTCCGACGAACGGCCGCGCAATCACCCGCCCGATCCGGTACGCGTCCGCCAGCCGCCGTGCGACCCGGCACACCTCGTACAAGCGCCCGACCCCAAACCGCTCCTCATGCGCCGCAATCTGAAGCACCGAGTCCGCGGACGTGTAGAGGATCGGCCGGCCGGTCCGCAACTGTTCGGGGCCCAGATCCTCAATGATCTGCGTTCCGCTCGCGGCAAAGTTCCCAATGAACCGCACGCCCGTCTCAGCTTCAATCGCCGAAATGAGCGACAACGGGAAACGCTCGAACACCCCGAAAGGCTCTTCGAGCACCACCCCGGCCAGTTCCCAATGCCCGGTCGTACTGTCCTTCCCGGCCGACCGCGGGCGCATGCGCCCGTACGCCGCGAACGGTGCTTCCACCGGGTCGCGATTGACAATATTGCCCAGGCCGAGCTTCCAGCAATTCGGCAGCGCCGCTTGCAACCACGGCACGCGATCGAGCAGATGGCCCAGCGTGTCCGCGCCTTCGTCCCCATACTCCGCGGCGTCCGGCGCGTGCCCGATGCCGACGCTGTCCAACACGATCAGCAGGGCTCTCATGCGCAGCCTCCCACGCTTATCGCTGGCTCCATCTCGAGCTTTTGATGAATCGTCTGCCGGTGCTTTTCCCAGTGCCCGGTCATCCAGTCGTCTGCAGGGCGATCGTAGTAATCCCAGGGAATATGACGGCTGTTGAGTCCCACAAAATGCGCCCCGTACAAACCCAGCCCCGGCCTGTGAGGCCAGAACGGGGAACAGACCGAAACCTCATCCAGCAAGACCGCGCCCGGCGCCCCGCCTGGATAGGGAGACAGGGCCGCGGTCTGCAACCCCTGTTCGTCCAGCTCCGACGTCAGCCTGATCCCGTGGCCATGGACCGCATCCGCCCCCGCCAGCGCGCGGCGCAGCGCCGCCTCAAGATCAAAGCCCGGCGGCAGCCCGCGAATCCCCGCGTTCCGCGGCTCCCGCGCGCACAGCGTCTCGAATTGCCCGTAGCACGCGCGGACGTCCTCGGCCATGAGGCACCCGCCGTCGTCCCGCGATAGCCAGTGCCCAATCGTCGGCGGCAATCCCCAGAGAATGCAGTCGTTATCAAGCGACAGCTCGAACCTACCGGGATGGACGCGCAGCGGCGCGAGCTTCCACCCCACGCCTTCGGCCATGGCCTCGTCGAACCGCTCGTGCAGGAATTGCGGCATCGCGTTCGTCGCGTCGAGCCATTCGACGGGGCCCGGCACCGGGCCAACCTGGGCCCGTGCCCGACCGGGCGAAATCTTGTTTACACAAACCGTGTACGCCGCGTTCCCCCCGAAAATCCGCCACGCGCCCCGGATGGAAAGCCCCAGGGCCTCGAAGCCCCGATCGCTGACGTCGCCGATTGTCCAGCGGATTCCGATGTCGCCCCGGGGCGCTGGGGTCATGACCGACTCCTTGGCGCAAGTGCGAGCAGCGCCTTTCGCATTACCCAGTGCCCGGACTGCGGCATATCCTCGTACGGGCGATAGCCAAGCCGCGTATAGAATCGCCGGGCGGAGGGGTTGTCGTGCCTCACGGTTATTTCCACCTCGACACATCCGCTTTCCCGGCAGACCTGCTCGGCCGCCGCAACCAGTCGGGCACCGATCCCCAGGTTCTGCAGACTCGGGAAAACTCGGACCGCCCAGAGTACGGCCACGGCTTCTTCCTCCCGCCGCGAGAAGTCGAGCCATGCCTGCCCGGAGGCGACGCCGTTGACGTCCGCCACGAGCATCGCCCCTTGGTTCTCACGGTGCTGCTCGAACGTCGAGCGGATCAACTCGCGGTGCGATTCAAACAATCCGAACCACTCCAGGGTCGGCAAGTCCTCTTCCCGGCAAGGGCGAATGCGAGCGGTCATCTCGACCGAAAACGGCGCGAACGGATCAGGGCTCCCGGGCTGCTGCGGCATGGCGACTCTGCGCAGGGTTTGGCGTCGAATTTCGGTTCCCGACGGCGTCGCGGCCAATGCCGTTCGCACCGGCATGACGCAGCCGTCGACGATACGTCCGCCTGTCCCTGGCCCCCCAGCGATACTTGTAAGCCTCCCGCCCACGCAGGAAGTCGAAGACATCCGCCCCTTCGCGGACGGCCTCGTCGATCGCATGGCCTACAAGCAGCGTGCCGGGGCTGAGCGCAGAGTATTCCGGGTCGAACCCGCCGAGGTAGTAGTAGTGTGCCCGCTCGTGCCGACGGCCGTCCGATGCCAGCACGTGGCAGACGGCGATGATCTTCCCATCGAGGCGCAGCGCGTGCAGCCGCAGCGCCCCCAGCGCAAGCAGTCCGGGCAACGCATCCGCATGCCAACGGCGCACCGCCTCGCCGCTCAGCACGCCCGCCTGGTCGCGGACCGACCAGCGCGCGCCATGAAGACGAAACCACGCTTCAAATAGCTCCTGGAGGTTCCCGTCGTGCGCAACTTCCGCCCGGAGCAGCCCCGCGCGCTGGGCACGGCGTCGGTAGTACGCCAGGTTTTGGACGATACTTCGCGGCAAAGGGGCGGCCGGTCCGTCCGGCGTCGCGGCAAGTGCCACCGCCGGGCACGGGTCGGACTCTTCCATGGTGTCCGTCCAGCCCGTCGGCGCAGGCTGGCTCAGCAACGGCGATCGAGGCCGAAGCTGCGGCATTTCGCACTCGTCCCACCGTCCGGAGTGCGCATCAAGATGGGCCAGCGCCGCCTCGACACACCGCGCCTCCCACCCCGCGGCAAACACCCCATCGAGGTAATCCGTCGTCGCGATTCCGAGCGGGAATATCTGCCGTTTCGTCGTATCCGGCTCCACAAAAACGTACCACGGCACGACGCCGACCAATCGCCCCGACGCCAACCGATCGCGCAGAGCAAGCACCCAAAGCGTCCCGCGCCCGACATGCCGCCACCACGGAATCAACCACTCCGGCGACTGAAACGGTGTCGCCCGCATATCCTCCGCCCAAAGCGCCGACCATTCCTGACTCAGCCGTTCTAATGCATCGGTGGTTGTGACTTCCTCGACAACCGGCATTTCCCGCGGCGAAAGATCCCTCTCCGAAACATAGACCTCCGTATGGCCCGCATCGCTGAACACACCATTTTCTCCGGCCCGGAATCCCTCCGTCGCTTCGCCATGGTCCGCGCTCGCGAGTTGGCGATATACCGCGAAGTATTTGTCGATCATCCCCTGGAGCCCGAACCGATCTCGCGCAATGGCCCTGCAGATATCCGGATCGATCCGATCGACCATTGCAATCGCCGCGGCCATCTCCTCTTCATCATTGACCAGGAACCCCGTGACGCCGTGCTCGACGATGTTCGGCAGCGCGCCCGAGCGAAACGCGATCACCGGCGTGCCCGCGGCCAAGGCCTCCATCGCGACGAGTGAACTGGTCTCCGGAGCGATGCTCGGCACCAAGAGGCATCGGGCCGCCGCCAGCAATCGCGATTTACGTTTCGGGTCCACCGGCCCGACGAACCGGGCCGCGCGGGAGAGTCGCGGGATGATCTGCTCGCGAAAATAGTTTTCGTGCTCCGCGTAGGGGAAGACGCAGCCGGCCAGGATCGCGCCGACCCCGGCCCGCGCCGCCGCGTCGAGTCCGGCGTGAAAATTCTTTTCCGGGCAGATCCGTCCCAGCATCAGCGCCAGCTTTCGCTTTCCCACGCCGGTCGGCAGGTCGAGTTGCGGTACGCCATTTTCGATCACCGGCAGAAGATTCGCCGCTGCCGGGCAGGCGCGTTGTTGCGACCGCGAAACGCAGTGCAGGAACGTACGCGGGCGCTCCAATCGAAAAATCCCCGGGGGATACCAGCCCGGCGGCAGGTGCAGCGTCACGAGCGCCGCCGGGCCACAATCGGGGAGATATTCGTGAAAGTCGATCCCGTGGAAGTGGATCACGTCCACGTCGAAGCGATCCAGCGCATGTTCGATGTTCAGCAGGTGCTCACGTTGCACGGCTTGCCGTTTCTCGTCCGTCAACAAACCGGTAGGCGCGCTGGTCGCGATGAGCGTACCGGCCGGCGTCGAGCCCTCGGCGGCAACCACGATCGAGCGGTGCCCCCCGCGCACGAGTGCAGCATCGAGGTGGCTCAACACCTGCTCCGCGCCGCCTACGCACGCGGAGTCAACCGGCGCAAAGGGGTAGGCGACACTCAGCACGGTCAGCTTCATGGCGATTTCTTGCCTTGGGCAGCGGCCGCTACTTGCTTTCGGGAAACACGGGTGGGCCGCCCGTGCCACGGGAGAAGGCCGGCGCGCTCGACCGTTACACCGCCTGCAATGACGCGCGCAATCGCAGCGCGTCCGCTGCTTCGCGCGCCAATTCGCAAAATCGGCGGCCGGTCATGCCCCACGAAAACATCTCGTAGTAGAGAACCCCCTCATGCGGCGGCCAACAAAAATCGTAAGGCGGCGCGATGCGGAACCGCTCGACGTCACACCGGAAATACTGGAGCGTGTGCCGCTGGGTCGTAAAGCAGTCGAGCATTTGCCTCTTCCGTGCGCGCTGTTGCTCTGACAACGCAAGAGTCGTCACTGCGTGGCCGTCTGCTCCGAGGAACGTGCCGGTCTCGATGCCCGTCGGGCTGTTGTGGTACGAGGTCATCTCGATCAGGACGGGCGCGGGTCGGCTATCCGCCCGCAGCATCGCGCAGGCGGCGTGTGCCGCGAATGCGGCTGCGTCGTGATCCGGGTGGCCGCCCTCGTACGCATGCGTGAGAAGCGCAAGCGGACGAAGCTCGCGCAAGAGTGCTGCCAGACGACGCGAAATTTCGATTAGCCGGATTGACGCTTCCTGATCGCAGAATCCCAGCTCGATCAAATTGCCTGAGTCAATGCCCGCCAGCGCCAGCGCGGCAACGAGTTCCGCCCGGCGAGCGCGGGCATACGCCTGCGGGCTCGCGAAGCCGTTGGCCTGTGCGTCCCGCCCTTCGCGGGGAGAGCCATCCGTGACGTGGGCAATCGTCACCGCTGATCGCAATCGCCCGAGCCGAGCGCCAGCGCCGATCACTTCGTCATCGGGGTGCGCCGCCAGAAGGAGGGTCGCTGGCGCGGGGTTCGGGTCGTCTTCCGCGGCGCACAGGCGATCAAGGAGATGTTCGACCATCGTCGTCATGGCGATCCTCAGCACGCGTAGCGCTTGGTCATCCATGCGCAGAAGTCGGCGAACTCCTTCTCACTTTTTGGCGGGCTCGTGTGGTGCGGCGCGAGCCCCGCGTGCTCGGGGGTGAAGCAGAACGTCACCGTCACGCGAAACGGTTCGAGCGCCTTCATCTGCCGGTCGAACCACTCCAAGCCATTGGGGCGGAAGACGTCGGCCCAGCTCAAGCCCGTGCGCAGGTAGGTCACGCCAAGGTCCTTCATCAGCCGCACCGCGTCCTGCAGGCGGTGATCTTCGTAATGGAACCATTGGCACAGGCCCAGTTCCGGGGTCAGCTCGCTGAAGCGCTTGAGCGCCGGTTTGGGCGTCCCATCCTCGCGGAGGAGGCCCATGTAGAAGTGGCGGAAATAGGAGGACCCTTCCACCTCGCGGTGGCGCGTGGTGGCGGGCCACGCCTTGGGCAGGTCGTAGAGGCTGTACCAGTGGATGCGCGGCGAGCGGCCGATGAGCACCTCCGCTGTGCGGCCCAGGCCCCAGTCCTGCACTTCCTCCGCGCCGAAGCTCGACACCCCCACCTCCGAAACCCACAGCGGCATGTCGGGCCGAATGACGTCGCGAATTTCTCCCAGCTTGTTGGGCCACTCGTCCATCTGCCAGTGGTTCCAATCCAACGGGAAGCCGTGAACCGCGATCGCGTCGAGCTTGTCGATGACCCCGTAGCCGCTGAGCCTTCGGATGAACAGCGGGTCGATCGGCGAGATGCCCCCGAGCACCCGCGGCAGGCGCGGGTTCGTCGCCTTCACCGCGTCGGCGGCGAGCTTCACCATGCTCCCGAAGATCTTCCACTCTGGGTCGAGCTCGATGTCCCAGTGCGATTTGTTGTTCGGCTCGTTCCAGAGCATCACCGCCTCGACCATGGCAATCCCTCCTCCCGCCGGCCCGGTTCCCGTCGGCGGCAAATGTAAACCTCCTCCTCGGGGTGGCTCTGAATGTCGAACCCGGCGCTGCGGAGCATCGCCTCGCTACAGGCCCGGTTGGGGATCCACCAGTTGGTTTCGTCTCCGGAATATCTTCGCTCGACGAAATGCATGCGCGGGTAGCCGGGTGCGTCGAAGATTTCCTTTTCCCAAAAGTCGTAATTCTCCTCGAGCGGCTCGACGTCGCTGCTCCCGCGCTGCATCGTCTGGAAAACCAGCAAGTCCCCGGCGACGTGCTCGTGGATCAAATCCAGCGCCAGCAGCGGATAGCGCAGGTGGTAGAAGACCCCAAGGAACAGCACGACATCGAACCGCTCACGGAGTGAACCCACCTCGTAAACCGAGAGCTTGCGCAA
Source organism: Phycisphaerales bacterium (assembly GCA_028288775.1). Taxonomy (GTDB): domain Bacteria; phylum Planctomycetota; class Phycisphaerae; order Tepidisphaerales; family Tepidisphaeraceae; genus RYN-428. The sequence goes on from JAQGHP010000481.1 coordinate 12,456, forward strand.
CTCGATTTCGCCCGCCATGCCGTTCACCTCGGCCACGAACCGGGCCTGGCGGAGGAAGTGCTCATCGCTGTCGATGCCCAGGACCCGGCCGGCGCCCCGTCGTTTCATCTCGAGGCTGTAAAAGCCGGCATTGCAGCCGATATCGAGGACCGATGCGCCTTGCAGGTCGGCGGGGAGTGCGTCCGCGAAGGAGCGCCATTTCACCGCCGGGTAGTCGTGGAGAAAATGATCGGGCGCGGTGCGCACGCCCTGCAGGTCGAGGTTATGAAACCACGGCCCCAGCTCGCGCACGCGCTGCTCGATCCGCTCGCGGGGCGATGCGGGCGATGCGGGTGACGGGGTGGTCGAAGTTTCGGACGGAGATCGGGCATTCATATGCGTTGTCCCAATACGGCGTGATCGTGAATCCCGCGCGGGCCGGCGGGCGCGAAACGGCGGTTGTCGGACTGCTGCACGGCGCTCAGCAGCTTGATCGCTTCGCGGTAGCCATGAAGCGTGCCGACGTCAACGTACGCGCGCCCCGCCGGGATGCCGACCGCACGGCCGCCGCGTGAGAGATACGCGTTCACCAGCGTCCCGATGTATTCATCGCGCCGACCCGGCTCGCGCCACAGCGCGTACAAGTCGTGCAATACCGCGCCGGGCATTTTGAACGCGCCCCAAACCCAGTTCGATTTGGCGTCCGGCTGCTTCACCTGAATCTCCCGCACGCCGCCGGCATCGTCCGTCACCACCGCGTCGAAATATTCCGGGTGCTCCACGGGGAACAGGAGAAACGACAGCATGTCATCCGGCAGGTCGCTGAGCCCCTCCTCCGGAAACCAGACCGTGTCCGGCAGCCCGACGAGCACGGGCTCGTCAGGGCGGACGAGCGGGAGCGCGCGGAAAATCGCATCGCACAATCCGCCCGGCCGCGGCTGCACGACGTAGCAGATGTCCGCCGACCCGACCCCCGCGCCGTAATAGCCGAGGATGTCGAATTTCCCGGGGGAAATGACGAAACAGAGCTTGTCCGCGCCGGCGCGAATCATACGTTCCACCAGGTATTCGCTGACGGCCCGCGGGCGCTCGCCGTCGGCATCGAGCCGACTGCCCACCGGCAGCAGCTCCTTCGAGAACGCGAGCGGCTGGATGCGGCTCCCGGTCCCGGCAGCAGGAATAATCCCCCACATATCGCGACTCCTTGGTCCCCCGTTCGGGCTCAACCGTTCACTGCGTCGCGTCGCCAAGACCCGTGCAGATCGGGCATTTGTTTAGCCGCCCCGCTTGCGGGGCGCTTCCGGTTGCGCTCGGAGAAGCGCCCCGCAAGCGGGGCGGCTAAACAGCAGAGGTCGATAAGGCTTTGCCAGTGCGGGGCACAGCATTGGGCAACCGCACACCGCATTCGTTCGCCACCTCTTCCAATGCCTTTTCGAGATCCGCCGCGCGCCGCTCGGACGTGTACTGACTAAGCGTCCGCTCGCGCGCGGCGCTGGCGATGCGTGACAATTCGGCGTCCGACAGTTCAAGCGCCGCCGTCACGTCCCCGGGCGTGCGTGCAATCAAGATCTCGCGGCCCGGTTCGTAGAACGATTCCAGTCCTTCCCAATAATCGCTGAGCAGCGGGCATCCGCACGCCGCGGCCTCGAAGAGGCGGCCGGACGGGCAATGCCCCATGTCGGCCATGCCCCGGCGGGTCACGCTCAACGTCAGGCGGGATGAGCAAAAGAAAGCGGGATGTTCCGATGGCGGCATGTGGCGGACGAAGAGGATGTTCTTGGCCCACGGGAAGTCCGCCGGGTATTGCGCGCCGCCGATGACGAATCTGCGCTCCGGCAGACGCCGCGCCGGCTCGATGAAAAGCGCCTCGAGCGCCGCCTGCCGGTCGGCGGCGTATGTGCCGAGATAGGAGAGATCGCCGCGGTACGCGGACTGGGGCGCAACGGGGTGATGGACCTGTGGATCGACGTGCCCGTAGAGCGGGGCGACACGCCGTGCGCCCAGGCGATCTTGCAGCGCGGTGAGCGCCGCGCCGCCGGTGTAGCTCAGGACCAGGTCGAAATCCTTCAGTCCCCGCGGCGGAACGTAAAACACGTCCTCCCCCGCCGCCAGACGACTCAAGGTGATTGGCGTGTCCAGATCGTAAAAGACCTTCAGCGCCGCCCGCGAATTGAGGATCAGGTCCGACGCGACCACGGCGTCCGGGCAATAGGAGGTCGTCATCGCGACGTCCGCGCTGTTCACTTCTTCGCGCGCCCGCGGCAGGACCTCCTCCCAATCCCCGTACACGTCGAGCCAGCATCCGGGCAGGTGCGGCAGATCGCGCTGGCTGGCGTAATAGGAAACATGTCGCTCGAAAAAAACGACGCTGTGCCCGCGCCGCGCCAGGCTCTTGCACAGCCCGCGCCAGAGGGTCGCGTGACCGTTGCCCCAGGAGGAGGTAACCGTGAGTCCGAAGATTACGATTTTCATTTCCGGGTTCTCTTGCCGTGCCCAAGTGCTGCGGACCGGCGCGTCGACTTGGCCGGTTGCGAACCGTTTACGTCACCCTTCGCGCGGCGGTTCAGGGCCTCGGGCGATTTGTACTTTCCATTGACCGCCCCCGGCTTCGCGATTTTGTGACGGACCTTCACGCTCCCATTGAGATATGCCGCGACCACTTGTGCCGCCCGCCGGCCCTTGCGGCTGGGCTTGCCTGAGGCGTCGTCCGGGAGATCGCCGCGGATGAACGATTCCGTCCGTGCGTGGGCGTCTTCGTCGCAGAATTGCCGGGGCGGCGACTTCATGAAATAGCTCGCCGGCCCGATCAGCGCGCCGCCGATGCCACGGTCCATGGCCAGCTTGGCGCAGCGCACCGCGTCGATCACCACTCCCGCGGAATTGGGCGAATCCCACACCTCCAGCTTCACCTCCGCCAGCAGCGGCACGTTGCCAAACGTCGTGCCCTCCATGCGGATATGACAGAATTTCCGGTCCAGCAGCCAGGGCACGTAATCGCTGGGGCCGATGTGGGCGTTGTCGTCGCTGATGGGGGAATTGACCTGGCTGGTCACCGCGTTTCGTTTCGAGATCTTTTTGCTCTCCAGGCGGGTGCGTTCGAGCATGTTCAGGAAATCCGTGTTGCCGCCGAAGTTGAGCTGATAGGTCCGGTCGAGGCGCACGCCCCGTTGGCTGAAGAGGTGGGCCAGCATGCGATGGGTGATCGTCGCGCCGAGCTGGGACTTAATGTCGTCGCCGATAATCGGCAACCCGCGCTGCTCAAACCGCGCCGCCCACGCAGGGTCGGACGCGATGAACACCGGGATGCAGTTGACCATCGCACAACCGGCCTCGAGCACCTGCTCGGCATACCAGCGCGTCGCGCGTTCCGATCCCACGGGCAGATAGGAAACGACCACGTCCGTTCCCGTGTCGCGCAGCACGCGGGCGACGTCAACCGGCCGGGCCGGCGCTTCGGGAATCAAATGTCTGACGCATTGGCCGATCCCATCATAGGTGGGGCCTCGGCGAACTATGACACCCGTCCGTGGTACGCCGGAAAATCGGTATGTATTGTTGGGTTCGGCAAAGACCGCATCACCCAGATCGCGCCCGACCTTACCACTGTTGACGTCGAACGCGGCGGAGAACTCAATATCATTGATATGGTACCCGCCGAGGTTTACGTGCATGAGCCCGGGCACCCTGCTGCTTTCATCGGCATTACGGTAGAACTCGACGCCTTGCACGAGGGATGAGGCACAATTCCCGACCCCGATGATGGCGATGCGGACCTTCTTGCGGTGCATTGGTCAGACCTCCTGCGGCCCTGCCGGCGGGCGGGGCTATGAACCGTCCTGAGCGGCAGAACAGCGACGCCGCGACAGTTGCTCAGATCGCACGCTAGCCATAACGGCTCTGTATGTCAGCTAGGGAAAATCGGCAATCGGGTTCAGATCACACTTCGATCGGAATGACGCGGCAATATGTAACCGGGCATGAAATTTACTTGTATGGATTCCATTGGAGGTTCATCATGGCGACCAAGGAAAAATCAGGCTCATCCACTGCAACGCACGACCACACGTCGCACGTCACCACGGACCACGAGCAGATCAGGAAATGGGCCCAGGCACGGCACGCCAAGCCAACGTGCGTAAAAGCCACCCGCACGCCCGACGGCAGTTGCCTGCTCCGCCTCGACTTCCCGGGGTACTCGGGCGGCGACACGCTGGAGCCGATCTCCTGGGATGACTTCTTCAGGATCTTCGATCAGCAGAACCTCGCGCTGGTCTATCAGGAAGAGACCGCTGACGGGAAGAAGAGCAACTTCAACAAGCTGGTCAGTCGGGAAAAGGCCTTGGAGAAGGAAGAAAAATCATCGTCCAAGTCGTCAGCCGGGCACGGCCGGGGCAGCCACTGACAACCCGGCCGCTGGAAGCGGCTTGCGGCGCTGAAATGAGAAATGGCTTATTGAGCCGGCCGGGACTCGAACCCGGGACCCTCGCATTAAAAGTGCGATGCTCTACCAACTGAGCTACCGGCTCGCGTATGCCTTGGCATACCCGATCCACGGCGGGCCAAAGCCGGCGCCGCCGCGGTGGGATGAAGCACTATAGGCATTTCGCGGCGGCGCTCAACCGTCCGTTTTCCTCGCCAACGCAAGACGTCGCGATGTGTCGCCCATCCGCCCCGGCTATGACCGAACAGGGCACTTCGCGAACGTTCCAGCATGTCGGCGCATCGTTCGCGATGTTCTCGCTCGCATTCACTTCGCGCGGTCATCTCCCTAAGATTGGTGCTGAAGGTTATTTGGGCTTCCCGTGGATTTTGGGATAACAGGATTGCCGTCTCATGGCGCTCGTAAATGACCGCTGTATCTGCCTGCGCAAGACCGAGTACAGCGAGACTTCGCAGATTCTCACGCTCTTCTCGCGGACGTACGGGACCCTCCGCGTCATCGCAAAGGGGGCGCATCGCCGCACCAAGGCGGGGGCGAGCAAGTTTGACGGCGGCGCGGATTTCCTCGACGTCGGCGATGCCGTCTTCAACCACGACCCGTCGCGCGACCTGGCCATTCTCACCGAATGGAGCCTCAAGGATGGACATCAGGCCCTCCGCAAGAATCTCCGCGCGATTTACCTGGGGCTGTACGCGGCGGAGCTGGTCGGCAGGCTCATTGAGGAGCACGACGCACACCCCGAACTCTACGACCGCCTGGACGCGACGCTGTACGAACTGGAAACGCCGCGACGGGAAGAGGCGTTTTTAGCGTTCGAGCTGGACCTGTTGCGCGAGAGCGGCTACCTCGCCGAGCTGTTCGCGTGCGTGCATTGCGGGGCGCTGTTGGAGGGCCGGGAAGCGGTGTTCTTCACGCCCTCCCGCGGCGGGCTCGTCTGCCGCAACTGTGAAGGCGCCTCGCCTGATCGTATCGAGCTGGACGGGCGACTGCTGCGGCTCGTGCAAGGCGTGCTGCGATTGCCCCGCAGCAACGGATCGATCGTGCGCCTCCCGCAACTCACGCGGCACCAGACCGACCCGCTGAACCGCCTGTTCGCGGAACACGTCGAGCACACGCTGGGAAAAAGGCTGCGGTTGCCCAGATATGTGCTGGGACGGTGAGCCGAGGCGCAGCATGCGATGTGTAGCTCTATTTTGACATGTCTGAATCCTACCATATCGCGACTAAGTGCAGCAGCAACTTGGCGACATTTATTCGAGCGGCCGTCGCGAAACTGAGAGCGCGATGAGAACCAGAATTTATTTGCTTCCGTCGCGAGAAAAATAATTACAATCCGCCCACACATATCGCTTGACGTATTAATCACCACGGTTAGTTTGCCCTCAGTCATCCGCGATCGCACTGGTCGTTACGGATGAGGGCAATGGAGGAGCCGGTCGATCGGGCGTCCGATCACCAGGTTCGAAAAAATCCGCGAGGGCAGGGCGCATCCCGAAATTCCCCGATGCCCCTCCCCGACTGAAGCGCGGATTTGTGCAGCTACATTCTGCTTCGCCGATGCGGTCCGGGGCGCGATAGCCTCTGGCCGCGATCTCTTCTCGCCTCCTGATTTTTCCCCGCGGAAAGGTCGAGCGGAGATTCCGCGCCCCCGGTGCGCGCCCGCCGAAGCCGTTCGTGCTGCTCCCAAACTTGAGTTTTTGTCCGCAGACGCGGGCCCTGGTGACGTTTATCGGGGCCGGCCTGCGGCGGTCGTTCAACTCGGAGACGCACCATGGCGATTTCGTTCCTTCCGCGATTCAATCCGCGAAAGAAGCACCCCAGCACTTCCGCCCCCCGCGGCGGCAGGCACGGCCGGGCCCCCGCCCGTCCGGGTCTTGAGAACCTCGAAGACCGGCGGCTGATGTCCGCTGTCACGGGACTCATCCTGGTCAACGCAGACACCGGCAAAGATATCGCCCCCATCACCAACGGCGAAACGATCAATCTCGCCAAGCTGCCGACGAAGCACTTGAACGTCCGGGCCGCAGTTACAAGCGACACGCGCAGCGTGAAGTTTGCTTATGACACGACGCCTATTCACGTGGAAAACTGGGCCCCGTACGACCTTGCGGGGGACAGCGGTTGGGGGCACTACAACCGTTGGACGCCCGCCGTCGGGTCACACGTGCTCGTCGCCACGCCCTATACGCGGTATGGCTTGCAAGGCCAGGTCGGGACTTCCGAGAAGGTGTGGTTCAAGGTGATCAACAATTCGGGTACGCCGACCCCGACACCGACACCCACCCCAACTCCGACCCCGACTCCTACTCCAACGCCAACCCCGACACCTACCCCGACTCCAACTCCCACTCCCACGCCGACTCCGACGCCAACACCGACCCCAACTCCCACGCCGACACCGACTCCGACGCCAACACCGACCCCAACTCCCACTCCAACTCCAACTCCCACGCCGACTCCGACCCCAACTCCGACTCCCACCCCAACGCCTACTCCGACTCCCACGCCAACGCCAACATCGCCGCCCATTGCCGGCAGTTGGAAGCAAATTTTCGCGGACGAGTTTAGCGCAATGCCTTCATCCAGCGTGTGGACGAACAAGATATGGGGCACCACGCACTTTGCCGGCGAGTTGGAGAATTACAGCCCGAGCGCCGTCAGCGTTTCCAACGGCATTCTCAGTCTGACGGCGACCCAGCAGGCATCGGGCGGGATGCCGTACACCAGCGGCCTGATCGACACCGGCGGAAGCGCCGGCGTCACCGCGCCGGGCTTCTCCTTCAAGTACGGCTACGCCGAGGCACGGATGAAACTGCCCGCCGGCAAGGGCCTGTGGCCCGCGTTCTGGATGATGCCGGTCCCCGACGCCAACGGCAATTACCAGGACGGCCAGGGCGAGGTCGACATCATGGAAGCCCTGGGCGATGCGATCACGCGGGATGAAGTCCACCTCCATCACAACGGGACGTCGGGCGCTTCATACGACACCGGCGTGGATCTCTCCAAGAGCTTCCACACCTACGGCGTGGACTGGGAGCCCGACCACCTCACGTTCTATTTTGATGGAAAGGCGATCTACTCGGTCACCGATCCCTCCCGGGTTCCCAGTGTCGCCGAGTACCTGATCCTGAACCTGGCCATCGGAGACTCCAACTCC
>JAQGHP010000486.1 GCA_028288775.1 Phycisphaerales bacterium
CATTGATGAAAAGAAAAATGCCGTCGAGACCGCCAAATCCGCCGCTAAGGATGCGCGGGACAAGCAGACGGAGGCGAAGACTGCCGAGGCGGATGCGAAGAAAGCCGAAGCCGAGAGCAGGGCCAAGGCCGCGCTCGCCGCGGGACGGATCAAGGACCCGGACCTACCCGTCACGGCGGAGGAAAAAGCCCAGGCAAAGCTGCAGAATGAAGAGGGGATCAAGAGCCAAAAGGAAGAGATCGTCACGTCCGAGCAAGCCATCCAGATTCTGCAGGAATCGGGTCAGGCCAATCAGAAGAACATGAGGGAAGCACAGGCCAAAACCCCCGCCCAGAACGTGGCACTGTTAAAAAAGCATCAGAAAGAGTTCGAAGACGCCTGGGGCATCAAGAAATAGTCCGCCCGGCTCGACCGTAGATGTGACACAAGCCCATTCATTTAAGGCATTTGCAGAGAATGGCGGGATCTTTTCGGAATCTCCGGCGATTTTTGCCCGGAGGTGAACCGCGTTCAAAAACTGACGTATCAACAGATGTCTACAATCCTCCTTCCCTGGGTGCCGTGGTATGCCGAGAGGACCACGGCACCTTTTTTATGCGCCCGGCTCGCCTAGGGCATGCTCATTTCGGTAATGACCCCCTCCATCACCACCAATGACATTTCTTTCGTTTCCCCGTTCTTCGTGTAACTGAGCGTGCAATGGTCCTTGCGGATGTCCAACGGCCCGAAGTAGCCGACCCGCGGCTCAAGATGAACGATCTCGGAGCTGGAGATTTTTGCCTTGTTGCGCGTGAGCAGCTCCGCCTCCGATAGCGGCATGCCCGCCTTGATCTTGGCGATTCTTTCATTCTCCGCCCTCTGCTTGGCGGCGGCCACGCGCTGATCGTGTTCTTGCTTGGTCTTGTCCTTCGCCGACTCCTTGGTCTCCAACGCCGTCAGGGCGTCGCCCAATTCCTTCACCTTCGATTTCAGCTCGGCATTTTCCTTTTGCAGTTGGGCGATTTTGGCGTTCAGCTCTTCGGTCTGGTCGTCTTTGGTCGGCGCCGGAGGCTTCGCCGGCGGAGTCGCGACGCGCGGGGGATCCTCCCGCGGCTTCGCGGGCTGTTCATTGCGTGTATTGGACGGCGCGGATGTATCGTCGAAGACACTGTCCGCCGCCTTGCACTGCGCGGCGAAAGCCATGGACGCAGCCACTACGATAAGGAGCGTTGCACGCATAGTAATTCTTGTTCCCCGTCAGGCGCGGGATCGCGCCAGTAGAACTGGGTCGCCCCCAGCGACCCGAGCCGCGACTTTACGACGACTTGCTGGCGATGTAAAGAAAAACCTCCCCGGGACGATGAACTGTAGTTGCAAGAACTTTCCTTAAGTCTTCCCAAGGCATGCCCCTTGCCCCCTCCTTTGCGAGGGCTGGAAGCCGCCCGGCAGTCGGGCTGGGCGGCGCAGTTTGTCCGGCCCGTGTCGAAATGTCCCCGTCACCAGGAGGCCGCCATGGCTATCTTTGCTGAAGAGTTCAACAACCTCAACGATTTCTTCATCCACGAGCTGGAGTCCCTTTACGACGTGGAAAAGCGCCTGGCGGAGGCCCTGCCGAAAATGGCTGAGGCCGCCCATGATTCGCAGCTCAAGAGCGGGTTCCAGATGCATACGACGCAGACTGAGGAGCACGCCCGCCGGCTCGAGAATATTTTCGCCCAACTTGGCCGCGAGCCCAAGCGCGAGACCAGCGAGGCGATCAAGGGCATCATCAGCGAAGGCGACGACATCGCGTCGGCCAAGGGCAATGACATGGTCCGCGACGCCGCGTTGATTACCGCCGGGCAAAAGGCCGAGCACTTCGAGATCGCCAGCTACGGCAGCGCCCGCACCCACGCCCGCCACTTGGGCTTCGACGACATCGCCAAGACGTTGCAGCAGACGCTCAACGAAGAAGGCGATACCGACAAGAAGTTGACCGAGCTGGCCGAGCGCGGCATTAACGTCCGGGCGCCCCAAGGTGAGCCGACACACGCTTGAATATCGAGAATTTGGGATCCGTTGAGGCGATGTACGGGCCGGACGACGCGGTACGCGATCATGCACCGCGGCGTTCGGCCCGCCGTGTATGCCATCACTTCAAACCGGCGGCGTGGAGAATCATTTCGACCCAAGCAGCATCGTCTGGTGAGAAGGCAGGGCGCGGAGTTTCGACATAATCGATGTCGTCATATCTTCCGCGTTCGAATGCCATGTCGATCAAATTCTGGAGGCCCAACGCTACGTCCGGGTCCGACCCGCGCAGCGGTACCCGAATAGTCGGCAGGGGCAAACGCAGGGGCGCGGCGTAGTACTCGAGGCGCGTGGGCTCCGACGCCCGAAAGACACTGACGTGATACGGCGCCTTCAGTTCAGGAGGTATCAGATCGGGCAGCGCCATCGAGACCGGCTGGCCGCTGCGGAGGAGATCGATTTCAACGAGGTTCGCGCCCGCGTCGCGCGCATCCGTTTGTTTGCGCAAATACAAGTTGCGGCCGGGTCCTGAAGCCTTGTTGGCCCGGCTGATGAATTCGACCACTGTAACGACACGGCCTCCCGACCGCGCGTCCACGATCTCAATGTAACTTTCGTTAACCTGTGCGGCGGGAATGTGAATTAACACGGGGTCGGCAACCGCAGCCGCGCCCGCTTTGTGCCCCGCAGCGCCTCCATGCGGCCGCTCATAAACATGCACGTCGGGATACATGCTCCTGTGTGCGCCCGCAGGATCTGCCTCGGTCTCAATGAATACCCGCTCCTGCATTCGGGCGCGCAGATCGTCAGGCAACTCTTCCTGCAAGCGATCGCGCGCGTAAGTCACCAGCGCCGCGTGAACATCTCCCCACCTTTGCTCCAAGTAGGGGTTCATTCCGGGGAATGGGTTCCGTGGCGCTTCCATGTACCGCATTATACCGGGTTCGACGGGAGAGCGGACATTCACCATGCCCGGGCGAGGCGGAGCGTCCGTCCATTGCGGGCGAAATTCCGCGTAATATACATCGTATCCGTTGCATTTCGTCCGCCGACGGAGAATACTCCGCCCTCTCGCGGTACGCCGATTGGCATAGAGTCGCGTCCGCGGCCTCGGAACCAGACCGTCAGCAAAAGGAGAGCATGAACGCGCGTCATTCCCATCCGGTCGAAGAAGCATCCACCACCGCCGGCCTGCCGGTTTCCCCATCCTTGGGACCGACGCTGCGCGGGGCACGCGTGCCGGGGCGGCAGGCGCCGGTGGATCGGCGGGTGTTTCTGGTTTGTGGCCTGAGCGTGCTGCTGGCTTGTGCGGCGACACTCGTCGCCCAACTGCTGACCCTGCTCATCGGCCTCATTACCAATCTCGCGTTCTACGGGAAGATTTCGACGGAGTTGACCTCGCCAGCGGGGAATCACCTGGGGTGGTGGGTGGTCGGCGTGCCGGTGGTGGGGGCGGTGATTGTCGGGTTCATGGCGCGATACGGGTCGGAGGGGATTCGCGGGCACGGGATTCCCGAGGCGATGGACAACGTGCTGACGCGCGAGAGCCGCATTCCCCCGCGGCTGACGTTCCTCAAGCCGCTGTCGGCCGCGATCGCCATCGGCACGGGCGGGCCGTTCGGCGCGGAAGGGCCCATTATCGCCACCGGCGGCGCGCTGGGGTCGCTGGTGGGGCAGGTGCTGCGGGTGACGGCAGTGGAGCGCAAGACGCTGCTGGCCGCGGGCGCTGCCGCGGGCATGGCGGCGACGTTCGGCACGCCGGTGGCGGCGGTGCTGCTGGCGGTCGAGCTCCTGCTGTTTGAATTTCGGCCGCGGTCGTTCCTGCCCGTGGCGATGGCGACGTTTGTCGCCGCGGGGCTCCGGTTCGTCTTTCACGCGCCCTATCCGGTGTTCCCGATGCCCGACCTGCATCGGCCCGTTGAGGCGGCGCTGGGCATTTATATCGTCATCGGCGCGCTCGTCGGCGTGGCGTCCGTCTTCGTGACGAAGGCGGTCTACGCGGTGGAGGATGCATTCGACCATCTGCCGATCCACTGGATGTGGTGGCCGGCGATCGGCGCCGTCGCGGTCGGCGTGATCGGGTATTTCGCGCCGCGCACGCTGGGCGTCGGGTACGACAATATCACCAATCTCATCTCGGCCAACTTTCCGATCCGCGTGATGCTCATCCTGTGCGTGATGAAGTTCGTCTCCTGGGCGATCGCGCTGGGCAGCGGGACGTCTGGCGGGACGCTCGCGCCCCTGTTTACCATCGGCAGCGCCCTGGGCGGATTGATGGGATTCGGTGCGACGTGGCTTTTTCCCCACGCGGGAATCGACCCGCGCGTGGCGGCGCTGGTGGGAATGGCGGCGCTGTTCGCGGGGGCGTCGCGGGCGCTGCTCACCAGCGTGGTCTTCGCGTTCGAAACGACCAATCAGCCCTTCGGGCTGCTGCCGCTGCTGGGCGGGTGTGCCGCGGCGTACTTCGTTTCCAGCGTGCTGATGCGCGAGACGATCATGACGGCCAAAGTCGCCAAGCGCGGCATTCGGGTGCCTTCCGAATACGGGGCAGACTTCCTCGACGCCGTCCACGTCCGCGAGGTCGCAACGCCTCTTCTGGTGACGCTGAAGGCGAGCCAGACGCTCGTCCAGACACGGACATGGCTCATGTCGCACGCGCCCGGCTGCCATCACCAAGGCTATCCAATTGTGGACGACGCGGGCGGACTGGTCGGCGTGCTGACTCGTCGGGACATTCTGGATAATTCCCATCAGCCTGAAGTACAGTTGCGGGCACTGGTGTCGCGTCCGCCGTTCACAGTCCGGCCCGACGATACGCTGCGCGACGCGGCGGATGTGATGGTCCACCACGAGGTCGGGCGACTGGTCGTGGTCGATCCGACAAACGAAAAGCGCATGGTGGGAATTATCACCCGCGGCGACGTGCTTTCGGCCCACCGCCACCGCCTGCGCGAGGCGCAGCTCAGCGAGCCGGCCTTCCGCCTGCCGGGCGTGGGGCGACGCGGCCCGGCCGTCGCGGACGCGGTGGGGCCAAGTTAAGCGGGAAGGCCATGTATTATCTAATGTATGCTACGAATTATGCAAAAAACCATTCAAGATCATTCACGAATGGCCCTGGCGCTATTGAAAACGGGGCGGGCTCTGCGCATCCTGCGCGATATAAGTGCTTTATTTTCGGGGCCGAAACGGCTCGCGATCGTTGAGGCCCGTTCGGCGAAAGTTTGAACGGCATTTTCGCGCTCCTACAATTCGACGCTGTTACAAAGGAGCATTCAAAATGTCGACCTATCCTTCCCCCTTCGACCGTTCGCGATCCTACCCGGTGGATTACCAAGGCCGGGCGGTGAGCCCGCAGGTCATCGCGCGGTTTTTTAACTCGGTGTACGCGTGGATGGCCGCGGGGCTGGCGCTGACGGCGTTCGTGGCGTATTGGGTGTCCACCCGCGCGGACAGCCTCGCCAACCTGAGCGGCGGCGCGTTCATCGGGCTGTTCATCGCGGAGTTGATTCTCGTCGTCACGATCACCGGGGCGGTGCGGCGGGTCGGCCCGGCGATGGCCACGGTGCTTTTCCTCATTTACGCGGCACTCAACGGCGTGACGTTCTCGGGGATTTTCCAGCACTATGCCCATTCAACTCTGGCCAGCGCCTTTGCGATCACCGCCGGGATGTTTGGTGCGATGAGCCTTTACGGCTTCGTCACCAAGAGGGACCTGAGCGCGTGGGGCAGCCTGCTGTTCATGGGGCTCGTGGGGCTCGTTCTCGCGTCCATTGTGAGCATCTTCTGGCACAACTCGATCCTGAACGTGGCGATCAACTACATCGGCGTGCTGATTTTCGTCGGCCTGACGGCGTACGACACACAGATGCTCAAGCAGATCGCCGTCCAGACCGCGGGAGACGGGGCGCTCGCGGCCCGATTGTCGATCAGCGGCGCGCTGATGTTGTACTTGGATTTCCTCAACCTGTTTATGTTCCTGCTGCGATCGTTGAATGATCGACGGCAATGAAAAACCCGAAATCCGAATCCCCGAAACCCGAATCAAATCCCAAATCCCAATGACCAAATCCGAAAGAAGAGGGCGCCACGACTCAACACGAATTCACACGAATGAATTCAGTCCTACTCGTGTTAATTCGTGCGAATTCGTGTTGATTCGTGGCTCTCCCGACTTCTGATTTCGGATTTGGTCATTCGGATTTGATTCGGGTTTCGGGGATTCGGAATTCGGATTTTGGTTTCTCCGCCCCTCTGTGTTCATTCTTAGACTGCACTTCGTCTTCCGGCTCAACCACCACCCGCTGCACGCGCGGGCCGATGCGGCAGAATACTTCGTAGGGAATCGTTTCCGCCCATTCCGCCAGCTTGTAGACGCTCACCGGCGAAAGCGGGTCGTCGTCCAGAAGCGTGACCTCGTCGCCGACTTGTGCGCCGGAGACTTCGCCTAAATCGATCGTCGTCAGGTCCATGCTCACGCGGCCGACTACCGGGGCGAGCTTGCCGTTCACGAGGACGGAAGCGCGGTTGGAAAACGTGCGGGGGTAGCCGTCGGCGTAGCCCACGGGGACCAGGCCGATGCGGGTGTCGCGAGGGGCTTGCCAGGTTTGGCCGTAGCCGACGCCCGTGCCCTTGCGGACGGATCGGACGGCCACCAGCGGCGCGGTCCATTTCAGAACGGGCCGCAGGGGGCGGTCGAGGCAGGGACGGGACGAGGGGTCAATACCGTAGAGGGCGAGGCCGGGGCGGACCATGTCCAGATGCGATTCGGGATTGAAGAACAGCCCGGCGGAGTTCGCCGCGTGACGTGGGAGGCGGCCGACGTGCCGCTCGACAACCTCGTCCGTCGCGGCATGAAAGCGGGCGAGCTGTTCCTGCGTAAAGGGATCAGGGCCTAAGTCGGCATTGGCGAAATGCGTGCATAGCCCGGCCAGGCGCAGCGAGGAGCGCGAGGCGATCTTTTGTAGCAACTCGCTCAGCCGGTCGATCGGCACGCCGGCCCGGGTCATGCCGGTGTCCACCATGACCTGCACGCCGACGCGCTTCGCGCAGCTTTGCGCTACGCGCGAGAGGTCTTCCGCGGCGGAGGGGGTGCAGACGGTGAGCGTCCAGCCGTTGCGGATGGCCTCTTCGAGCTTGGCGCGCTGGCGGCCGATGAATACGTTTTCGAGAGGGCGGAAAACGATGACGGGGAGCGTGACGTCCGGCAGTGCCGCGGCCTCGTCCATGCTGGCCACCGCCAGGGCGTCCACCGGCGGGCGGAGCGAACCATCCGAGGAGAAATTGCAAAGCGTGTCGGCGACGATTTCCGCGCCGTGGCCATAGGCATCGGCCTTGCAGATGGCGCAGACGCGGACGCTTTCGTCGATCGTCCGACGGACGACCGATGCGTTGTGCAACAACGCCGATCGCGAGATCAATACGCGGGGTTCGCCCAGGGAGTGCTTCGCATCCATGCGCTTCGCATCCTTGCGGGAAGGAGCCAAATCAGGTCGGGGCGGTCCACCGCCCGCGGGAAAGTATACCAGCGCGGTGGAAAATGGGTAGGCAGCGGGCGGTTGGGAGAAATTGGATCCAAAGTGCAAAACTCAAAATGAAATAAAGCGGATTGCCCTCACCGCGTAGCGGTCGGACCGAAGGTCCACCCTCCCGCCGCTCTGCATTTTGACTTTTGCATTTTGCAATCGGACGTCCTGTATTTCAGATTTCAGATTGCAAAGTGCAAATTGCAAATTGCAAAGTGAAAATTGGCAGACTTGGCCTCCGCCCGCCTTTTCATTCTGAACCCTGAACCCTGCCCCCTCCCCCTGATTTCGGTTACACTCCCCCGCGAGTTCAACTCCGGGAGTGGGGCGATTCATGGCGAGCAACATCCCCAAGCGTGGGTTCGAGGTGCAGGCTGCGGTGAGCGGGCCTTTGTACGTGCCCCAGCATGTGGCGCGGCCGGGGGTGATATCGGCGGTGGGGGCCGCGGGAATCGTTTTCGCCTGCCTGAGCATTCTCATGAGCCTCGCGGGTGCCGCGGGGGCGGTGGGGTTGATCGCGACGGCGCGGTCGGATGCGCAGAAGATCGCACGGTTTGCCCCGGCGGCGCTTCCGGTGTCTTTGCCCGCGCAGCCGGTCTCCCTGACCCGTGTGCTCGAGCCGCCGGAACAGGGGCCGCGGGGGATGGACTCGGCGGAGCGCTCGGGGGTGATCGCGCTGCTCCAGCGCCCGCTTCTGCTTCTTCCCCAGCAGCAATTACAGCTCGACGCCCTGCTCCGCGAGGCGGGGCATCTGGTGTTTCCGGGTCGTGTGCCCAGGACCGATCAGGACGTGGACGCGGCCCTCAAGGATCATGGCGCTACGCCTTCGGATTCCGTGGACGGGGTGCGGCCGATCTTCTTTGTGACCGCGGGTGGACGGACCGATATCTATGGCGACCGCGCCGTGTTCGACCCGGCCGACCGCTCCGCCGTCGTCCGCACCTCCGCCGGGCCGCAGCTCAATTCCACCGGGCACCCGGTCCTTCGGCCGCAGGACACGCGCGACGTCATCGCACTGATCCAGCAGACGTGCGGCAATCGCATGACCGCGGTTCAAGTCGACAAGCTCACCGAGCTGCTCGCCGCCCCCGAGCAGCAGTTAATCGCGGTGATCGGGGAGGCGGCGGGGCCGGTCGTCGGAATCAACGGGGTCACGTCGCTACACGGCGGGTACGCGCTCATCAGCTTTGGCGGCGGGCCGCTGCTGCTCTCACCGGCTGGGCAGATCGTGATGAAGGGCGATGAACTGCCGGGCGTCAGCGGGTTGGCGTGCATGGGCGTGATCGCGGAATCGGCACTGAGTATCGCCATGGCCGTCTGGCTGATCGTCCTCTGCAAAAAGCTGCTGGCGCAAGTGATCGTGACGCCGCGACTACATCGCAAATGGGCGGCGGCGAAAATCGGGGAAGCCGTGCTGGGCGGGTGCGCCGTGGGTTGGCTGATTTGGAGCGTGATGACGACCGCGCCGCCCGGCGCAGCCGGCGTGCTGACCGGAGAGGCCGGCGCGGTCACCACGGGGGCGGCGGTCGTGGTGTTCGTCGCCGCGTGTACGTACCCGGTGTGAGTGAACGTACTTCGTCACTCTCTGCACTCTGCACTTTTCCGTCTTCCCTCTGCCTTTTGCCTACTGACTACTGCCTACTTCCCAGAATAAAGGGACGCGTATGGATCCGAACGTGCCTCCGTCATTACCGGTGTTGCCTCCGTTGGCCACGCAGGCCGCGCCGCCGTATGCCGCGCCGCCTTATCTTCCGCCGCCGATCCGGGCGTTGCCGGTGGGAGCGGGGCGGCCGGGGATCATCTCGGCCATGGGGACGATGAGCATCATCGTCGCGTCCATCAGCATCCTGGCGAGCCTCGTAACCGGGTGCCAGTCGATGTTGTTTCAAAAAATCGGACAAGTCTCGCGCACGATGAGCCAGCCACGGGTGGTGGTCAACAGCGGCGGGGCGATGCCCGCGCAGAACGCGCCGTCCGGGGACGCGTCCCTCGTCGTGGGGCCCGAGTTCACTGCCGGCGATCACGGGCTCGCGCCGGATAACCGCGCCGTCGTCGTGGGGGTGCTCACGGAGAAGCGGCCGATGGGGCCGCAACGGCTTCGGCAGCTCGACGCCTTTCTGGCCGACCAGGGCCAGACCGCCTTTCCGACCGGCGGCAGCCCGCTCACGCCGACGGGCGTGCGGGCGTCCGTCACGGGCGATTCGGAGTACGCGGGGAACGGGGAGAATGACCCGGGCCATACCGAGTTCATCACCAACTGGGGGACGCTGAAGATCTACGACGCCAAAGCCACCTTCATCAACGGCACTGAAACCACGGAAGTGTCCGCGGACGAGATCGCCGGGCGGGTGGCCCCCGCGAATTCCACAACAGACGCCCTGACTCCTGCGCAGGTGCAGACGATCGTGGCGCGCGTGCAGAAGACCTCGGGCAACAAGCTGACTGCCGCCCAAATGGCAAGCCTGGCCACGTTGCTGAAAGACCCGAATCAGCAGCTCATCACGCAGGCGAACTCCTGGTCGCCGATTCGTGCGGTAACGGTCAATGAAGGCAACGTCATGGTCTGGTTCAGCGACGGCTTCGTGACGCTCGACCCACAGGGGCAGTCGCAGGTCAATCCGATTAACAATAAGGGGCTGCCATTGAATATAAGTTCGAAGGCGTGCAGCCTGGCCGCCCTCGATGCGCTGGCGAGCCTGGCGTTGGCCGCGTTCCTGATGTTCGCGGGAATCAGCATGCTGCGGCAGTCGCCGGGGGCCAAGCGGTTTCACGTGGTGTACGCGCTCGTGAAGATTCCGCTGGCCATTTTGGGGACGATTGCCGTGGTGGGGATGAACAACGAATTCTATGCATCCATGGCCGCCGCCTCGGGGGGCGGGTCACAGGTTCAGGTGATGGGCCAGGTCATGGGATTCGTGGTGGGATTGGGGATCGTTTACCCGCTGGCGCTGCTGCTGGCGTTGCAAACACGGGGCGCCCGCGATTACTTCCGGGCCGCGCGGGCGTGAGGGAGGGGGATCACTTCTGGCGGAAAACGATGCGGCCTTTGGTCAGGTCGTAGGGGGAGAGCTGCACTTTCACGCGGTCGCCGGGCAGGATGCGGATGAAATGCTTGCGCATTTTTCCCGACACGATGCCGAGGATTTCATGCTCGGAATTGTCCAGACGGAGCTTGAACATCGCGTTAGGCAGCGCGGTCGTCACGGTCGCTTCGACTTCAATGGGCTCACTTTTGGCCACGATAAGACACTCCTGTTGACCAGCGGGGCGCACGAAACGGTTTGCGTGGGGAAGACCCATGGTACGGGCAATCCGGCGGAGGGACAAGCGGGAGGGGAGGGATTGCAAATGAACGATCTCAAATTTGAGATTTCAAATTGCAGACTGGCGGGCTGGACCGATGGCCATACTCCACCCGCGCCGGCACTCGCGCTAGGTGAGGCGCAGCAAACCCTTCAGCAATCTAAACTTTGAGCCCTTAGCCCTTAGGGCTTGAGCTCTTGAGCCATTTAGCCCTTCAACTCTTGAACTCTTAAACCCTTGAACTCTTGAACCCTTAAACGCTCGAACCCTCATCCCCCTTCCCCGCCCAGCGACTCGCGTATCCGCTCGTAACTTTCCTGTCGCCACGAGGGCGCATTGCCGGCGGCTACGTCGGGGAAGAATTCCGAAAGGTTCTCCGGCGTCACGCCCCAGAGGCCGAAGAGCTTTACTCCCGGCGTGTCGATCACCGCGCCGCCGAAGTCCAGCGGGTAGTGGCGGGCGGAGGTAGTGGTGTGGCGGCCCTTGTCGTTGTAGCGGCTGATGTCGCCGGTGCGCAAATGTAGCTGCGGCTGAATCGAGTTGATCAAGCTGCTCTTGCCCACCCCGCTGTGTCCGGCTAGCACGGTTTCCTGCCCGCGCAGGACATCCCGCAACTCGTCCAAACCGATCCCCGCGACGGCGCTCGTGCGAAGCACGCGGACGCCCAGGCTCTGATAATGCTCGAGCGCGGCCTTCGCTTCATCCGCCTCTTTGGCAATCGCGGAGCTGAGCTTGGCGGCTTCGGCGGATTTTTTGGCCTCGCGGGATTGATGCTTCAATGACCCCGTCCGCGCCGCGACCGGTTCGATAGGCGCAGAGCCTTCAGCCAGCGGGACCAATTCCGGGATCAGGTCCACCTTATTCACGCACAGGATCGCCGTCAGCCCGCCCGATTGGGCGGCGATCAGCATGCGGTCGATCAGACCCCATTTCACCTTCGGCAGCTTCAGGCTGGCGACGATCAACATCTGCCCGGCGTTGGCGACAATGGGGTGCTGCTCGATGGCCTTGAAACTGTCGGCGCGGGTGAGGACTGTCTTGCGGGGGAGGATTTGCTCGATCACCGCTTCAGGCGAGTCGCCGAAGCGAAGCGGTGCCGACTGCGCGAGCTGGGTGACCGATCGTTCGATCGCCGCTTTTTCCGACTCGACGACCCGAAACCGAACACGGTCGCCAACAACGAGCGCGGTGTCGCTGAGCTTCGATAACGTCTTTCGCACGACCGCGAGGTACGTTGACCCTTCGTGATGGACCTCGCTGTAGACGCTGTAGACCTGCACGACCTCGCCGATGGGGAGGGTCGCGACATCGATGCCGGATTCCTCCTCGGCGCGCAGCAGGGCGGTGCGGACGATCTTCTCCTGCTCGGCATTCTTGTTGCGAGCGCTAAACCGCTGCTGCTGATCCACGCGGTCTTCGTCCAGCCCGCCGGACAAATAGCGGCTGGTCAGGTCCTTCTCTCGCGGTCCCTTTTTCGGCTTTCCCTTCATGCGCCTCCAGCCGGCGCGATCGCCGACGTCAATGCCCCTCCCATGGTATCGCATGATCGACGGGGAAAGAAAACAGGTGCGACGCGGTTCACCGGCGCGCCCGCGACGGCCACACGTCGATACCGGCCGGGAGGAAGTTCGGGTGGTAGGGTGCCGCGTCGGATTTATGTGGACTGCGGGGGCTGGGGCTTCAACACTTTTTTCGGGTCTTTGGGCTTTTCCTCGGGGGCTTTGCCGGCGGCGCGGACCGAGATGAACCGGTTGAGCACGTCGAACCAGAACGGCGCGCCCAGGGAAGCGGCCAACGCGGTCAGCAGCAGCCCGACGGCTTTTCCGAAATTTTGCGCCCAGTACGAAGGGTAGTGTGGCATGACCCAAAAAAGGTCATAGAGATTATCAGGGTTGGGCGCGTAGGGCGGCTGAAGCTTCCGGGCGAGCGCGTCGCGCCTTTTCCCCAGGTACTCGAGTTGGCCCGCTAACGCCTTTTGGCGGGCCCCGGTGGCCTGATCGACGTCCTGCCGCAGCGTGACGACGTCCCTTTCGAGGGCGTCCAATTCCTTCGACGCCGGCGCCGGGTGGGCGGCGTTCCAGGACAGCCAGCCGACCGGGATGCCCATGCCGTTGAGGCGGCTCACGGACTGCTGAACGTCGGCGAGGTTCCTGGAGAAATCCGGCGCGCCCGGCTGCGTTTCGGGCGGACGGCCGGATGCGGCGCCGGGATCGCCCTGTCGGGTTTGCGCCGAGGTCTTCACATAGTCGGTGGCGGCGGCGACCAGGGATTGCCGCAGCGCGGCATCCTTCGAGAGACTGCCGATGATCGCGACGGTGTCGATGTTGGCCAGGACCGCGGTGGCAAGCGCCACGAGCAGCAGGGACTGTTGCAGCTTGCGCCGGTACCATCCGGAGACCCGCTCCATGGTGTGCTCGAACCAAAGTTCCACCCGTGAGGTGAACTTGCGCATGGGGGACAAGGTTTGGGCCTGGTCGCCTCGCGCGTCCTCAACGAGCGGGAGGAGCGCCTCCCGGACCCGCGGGTTATCGATTTTGCAAATGGCGTCCCGAATCTGGTCGAAGCTCGCCGACCCGCTGAGTGCCGGGGCCGTTGCGGGCGTGCCGCCGACCAAGTCCTGCCCGACGCCAGCCGACTCGGCGACCAGGTGCATCAGGGCCAGGGCAAAGGTTCCCGAGGGGACGTATGACGGCTTTATTTCGTCCTCGGACAAGGCATTGATCAGTTGGTGGCGGAAAAAGCGATCCGCCCAATTGGTGGCGGTCGATTGAGTGGGGACGGCCGGCGCGGCGGGGGCCGCCGGGCCGCCCGCCTGAGGGGGGGCCGGCGCGGCTTTGGCCGCCTTCTCGCCGGGCAGTGCGCTGCTCCCGTCCAATAGATTGCGGATGGCCCGCTCCAGGTTCCTAGCACGCCAGCGCTGCCTGCCGGCGATCAACTCGGTGACTATGGTACAGACCAGACTCACGGACAGGAAAGCGAAGACCACGCCGATGGTTATCTCAAGGGCATTGGAACCGAACATGACACGGCCTTTCTAGATTTGCGCCAGCTGCAACATCGCGAACGGATCGCTGGTCATTCCGTAGTTGACGGCGCGGAGCAGTTCGTACGCGGGAATGAAATAGGCGTACCCCTGGTCGGTGCCGGCGATGTGCATTCCCTGAAAGATGGTCCCCGTGTCGTCAAAAACCGGCGACCCGCTATCACCGTTGGCGGTGAGGGTTTGCCGGGCCTTGAGCTCGACGACCGCGGGGAACACATAGACGTCCCCGTTGAACGCCTGGGCCCGGAAATCGCGCAGGACCGCGACCCAATCCGCCGCCACGTCGATCCCGCGTCCCGTGTGAATGGAGCAGGACATGGCGAGTTGCTCCTCCCCCTGGACGACCTGGCAGTCCTGCACCGGCTCGGCCATCAGCCGGGCGAGCGTGCCCGGGTCGATGACGTCGGCAAGCGCCGCGTCGAAGAAGTCGCCGTCCGTCTGGATCCCGCCAAAATACGGGCTGAGGTTTCCCACGATTTGGCCGGGCCGGGCGGGCAAGCTGATTTCCACGGCGCCGGGAAAGTCCTTCATCACGTCGGCCAATGCGAACACGTGGTAGCATCCCAGGAGGTACACCGGGCCGTCGTCCAGCCGCACGACGCAGCAGGGCATTCCGCCCACCGAGATGCCGCCGGCCCACGCCGTGACCATGCCGTTCCCCTGCAATTCAAATTCGCCGGTGTGCCTTTCGCTCAGGACTTCGGTGGGTACGGCGCACAGGCGGGTAACCCCCTGTTGATTCACGATCGTGTACAGGTAGGCGGGAACCCGCTTGCGCGGCTTTCCCCGGCTCAAGCCCGCCGTGTCTTTGATACGGAAGGCGGCGCAGGGGGGCGGCCGTTGCCCGGGGAGTGCCGCGGCGGTGTGACAGCCATACCCCACGCTCACGACGTCGGAGTACCGTTTGCCCAGGAACTTGCGGTGCCCATGGGCGATCTCCTTCACGAGCCGCCACTGCGCCGGCGCTTCCATTCCCTGCCACACCTTCAGGGCAGCGGTACGGGCGACGCGCGGAGGCGGTGGCCGGAGCGGCCGCGCCGGCCCGGGGGCGTGCCGATGGTGCCCATGGACGTGGGCGCGCTGCTTCAACAGATGCTGTTTGTGTTGCGCGTGCGTCATGGCTTGTCTGATTTGACGGTGACCGAACCGATTGTGAACGGCGGCGTGAAGTTGTAATGCGACAGGAGTTCGGCCGCCTGTTCCGTGAAGCTCTTCTCCAGGTCGGCGGGCGAGACGTCGGAGAGTTGCGCGACCCGTGTGACGTTCAGCGTCAAATGTGCCGTCGGGGACTTTCCCTGTGCGGGCGTGGCGAGGCTGATCCAGCCGTCCGTAACGCTGTATTCGATTCGCGCGTCCCCGGGTTTGCCGGACGGGGGGTACGCCAATTTCTTCAGGTCGGCGTAGAATTTTTGGAGCGTGTCCAAGTCGTCGGGGAGATTGTAGAAGTGCAGGGCGACTATCTTTTTCCCGGCGGCCTTCACCGAGGGGAGCGCGTTGATGTCCTTAAGGAGCGCGTCGCGGGCGTCCTTTTCCGAAAGCGGGGGATGGGCCCCCGCGACCACCAATTCGGCCGAGACGGTATCGGGCTTCTCGAATCGTGCCTGGTTCAGGGCGTAAGGAGTGGGCGAGGCGTTCGGCTCTTTCAAGGCGTTGATGTCCGCAAGGATCTTTTGATCGCCGGGCGCGGTGGTGGTCGGCGGTACCGGGGCTGGTGTCGGGGCGGGGGCTGGAGCGGTGCCGTAGAGCGATTGCAGCTCCTTCAGGAGGTTCAGGATTTCCCCCGCCCGGGCCGCGCCGTTTTCATTGTCGGTTCCCGTGCCGGGGTAACGGGCCTTGAACGCCTCCGCGGACGGCGCAATGACCTCGATGCCCAAATAGTCGAACGTGTTAAAGCTGATGTATTGGTAGGGGTAGCGCGGGACGGTGAAATGACCGCCCTGCGGCTCGACGGCCTGTTGCGAGCGCAGCAGCGAGTTCTTGTCGTAATCGCTGAACCACTCCACCTTCGGGAAGACCTTGAACATGTCCAGCCCGCAATAAGTGGTCCGGGAATCGGCGATTCGCTCCTGCAGCTCGTGAGGCTTGATGACGGGGTAGAGGCCGCGGGCCGCGTAGTGCAGGACGATGACCCGCAGGGTCACCGCGGTGCCTCTGATGTCGGTGGGGAGTGTTTGGGGATTGCCCTGTAGCGCGGCAACGCCGCCCGGCGTCACGTTCTTTGCCGCCTGTTGAACCAACGGCAGCAATTGCCCGAGCTCGGCGCTGGCGGCGGTCTTGGCCAATTGGGCCGAGGTGTCGATGAGGTCGAAAATCCGCTTGTTGATCTCGCTGTTGTCGGTCAGGGAGTTGAAGCCTTGCAAGCTCCACCCCTGTCCGAGGTTGACCTGAAAATTCGCGTTCCCGAGGCCGGCGTAGCCGTCGACGGCGTATTGCTCGTCGAAATCGGGGAGGTAAAGCAGATCGAAGTTGCCGCGGAGCGGCTGGTACGCGAACGCGCCGTTGTTGTTGGTACTTCCCTGCGTGTTAACGCCGGTCTTGGGCGTGGGCGAAGAGGGGGGTAGAGGCGTCGGTGCGGCCGGCGGGGCCTGGGGCTTTTCCCCGACCGCCACGGGCGTTTTAATCTCGGGCGTGGCGGCGGCGGTCCCGTCGCCCGGCTTCCCCTGGAATCCCGGAAGCTGGAGCGACGGAGCCGGGAACATCAATGACTCCGCCGGCACGTTAACGGC
This sequence comes from Phycisphaerales bacterium, assembly GCA_028288775.1. Classification (GTDB taxonomy): domain Bacteria; phylum Planctomycetota; class Phycisphaerae; order Tepidisphaerales; family Tepidisphaeraceae; genus RYN-428. Next base: position 16,584 of record JAQGHP010000486.1, read on the forward strand.
CAACGACGTCGGCGGCTGATTCAGCGGGGTGATCGACGTGAGGCGAATGAATTTGCCGTCGGGCGAAACAACGCCCTGTGCGAAATAGATGTCCGTGCGGATCGGGAACGACTCGAAAACGTTGAGGAACGGCCTGGGCAGGTAAAACCGAATCCCATGAATGGAATCTGCCTCCCGTTGCATGTCGTCGGTCCAGTGGACGTACTCCGTGGCCGCGGGGACTTTTCGGACGACCACCGTCGCACACCCGCACAGAGTGAGGAGTGGGACGAGGGCGACGGCGGTGGCCCCGACGGTTCGCGCGCACCGCCACGGCTGGCGATTTTTCTGGGTCATGAAGCTCCTTTTTCGATAGAACTGTGATCAGGCTAGCAATAAACAGCACCGCCGCTATCACCTAGGTAGGTGATGGGGGTCACTCCCGGACGATCGTTGCATCAAACGCCCCTCGATTTGACCCAGGACGAAAGCCCCATTAAGCTCCGGCCTTGATGCGGTTCGGGATTGACCCTCCGCAGCATTCCTGAGCGTGACCGTCGCAACGAGCGTAGAATAACTGTCCCTTTTGCGAGCCAGAGGAGATTATCTTGGCCGTTCGCCTTCCTTTGTTTGACGAGCGCGGGAATGCTCCCTCCCCTTCCGGCGGGCACGGCCCCGTTGCCGCCGAGCTGGAGACGGTGCTGCTCGACGAGTACGAAAAGAAGGAAAAATGCGGCCTCTTCGGCGTCTGGGGGACCAAGGACGCGAGCCAGATTTGTTACCAGGGCCTTTTCGCCCAGCAGCACCGCGGGCAGGAATCCGCCGGGATCGTCGTCTCCGACGGCACCACTCTAAACGGCCACGCCGGCATGGGGCTGGTGAGCCAGGTGTTTAACCCGCGCATGCTGCGGGAAGAGCTTGCCGGGCACGCGGGGATTGGGCACGTCCGCTATTCCACCACCGGCTCCAGCAAGCTTTGCAATGCCCAGCCGCTATTGCGGCAATATTTGATGGGGCCGGTCGCCGTCGCCCATAACGGCAATCTCATCAACGCGCAGCTCCTGCGTCAGCAATACGAAGAACACGGGCATATTTTCCAGAGCACGACCGACACCGAGATCATCGTGCATCTGCTGGCGAAGCCGACGCACGTGGAAAAGCACGACCCGCTGCCGCACGTGCTCAAGCATTTGCAGGGCGCGTTCAGTTTGCTGTTCTTGTTCCCGAACCGGATGGAGGCCTGCCGCGATCCGTGGGGCATCCGGCCGCTAGTGTTGGGGAAGACGGCGCAAGGGCATTGGTGCGTGGCGAGCGAGACGTGCGCGTTTGACTCGTTGGACGCCGAGTTCGTCCGGGAGATCGAGCCCGGGGAGATTGTGCGAATCGACGACCACGGCCTTCACAGCCGCCGCTTCGACAAGCCCGCGCCCGAGCGGGCGCATTGCGTGTTCGAGCATGTCTACTTCGCGAATCCTGCGAGCAAGGTGTTCGGGCAGAACGTTCATCTCGTGCGCGAGGCGATGGGCCGCGAACTGGCCCGGCAGTCGCCCGTGCCGGCGGATTTCATCATGCCAATGCCCGACTCGGGCCGGTCGGCGGCGCTCGGGTACGCGAAGGAATCGGCTATTCCGTTCGAAGAGGGGATCGTCCCCAACCGCTTCGTCGGCCGCACGTTCATCCTGCCCGGGCAGGCCGCGCGCGACCGGGCGGTGGCGATGAAGCTGAACATCATTCCCGACGTAGTGAAGGACCAGCGGATCGTGATCGTGGAGGATTCGGTGGTGCGCGGGACGACGACGCGCTCGAAGATGCGGGCCATCCGCCGGGCCGGCGCGAAGGAAATTCACCTCCGCGTCTCCTGCCCGCCGATCCGCCATCCCTGTTTTTACGGCATTGATTTCCCGACCAGTGAAGAGCTGATCGCGCACAATCGTACGGTCGATCAGATCCGCGACTTTTTGGAAGTGGACACGCTGGCCTATCTCGGGATCGACCGCATGCTCGCGTGTATGAAGCTCCCCCCGGAAGAATACTGCACCGCCTGCTGGAGCGGAAAGTACAAGGTCCCCATCGACCAGCCGCAAAGCAAATTCAGCTTCGAGCGGGATCAGCTTAGGATGTTTTGATTGTCCGTTGTCAGTGGTCCGTTGTCTGTTGCTTTGTCTTGTGCAACTGACAACGGACCACTGACAACGGACCACTGACAACGGACATTTATCCCACCACCGCATCCGCCTCAATCTCAATTTGCGCGTCCGCGTCGATCAGCTTTGCGACTTCGACGATCGAGGTGGCGGGGCGGATTTCGCCGAAGACTTCGCCGTGGACCAGCGCCACTTGTTCCCACTTGCTCACGTCCGTCACGAACATGCGGGTGCGGATGACCTGCTCGAGGTTGCCGCCCAGCGCCTCGATCGCGGCGCGCACAATCGCCAGCGAACGGCGGGTCTGGTCGGCCAGCGAAGGGGAATATTTCCCATCCGCGTTAATCCCCACCGTGCCCGTCACGGCGATGACATTCCCGCTCCGCACTGCCCGCGAGTAGCCCATCTTCGGCTCCCACTTCGACCCGGAACTGGCCGTCATGCGCCCCGCCCGCTCGGTCACCGTGATATGAATGTCGCTGGCCACGAATGCTCCTTTGGTAAATCGAGGTGGGAATCGTATGCGCCATCCACGCCGACGCAACTGAGTTGAAGAGCGGATAACCGCGAAGCCGCGAAGAGCGCGAAGACAGACGCGAAGCAATGCGGGAGAGTTCGCAACAGATGAACACAGATGGGAAGAGGGTTTCCCATGGCATGGGCGGGATAGCCATGTCTTCCGCTCCAAAATCACAAAGACCACAGAGGCCACAGAGAGGAAAATCAAAGGCAATACAAGGTAAACACGAGAGGACCGGTTTGCCCCGCCTTTTTCTTCTCTGTGCTCTTTGTGGCCTCTGTGGTCTCTGTGATTTCAACGGTCGGATTGAAAGCGAGGACCATGGGCGGGCCGCCCATCCCACGGGAAACCCTCTTCCCATCTGTGTTCAACTGTGTCCATCTGTGGCGACACGCATTTCCGCTCTTCTTCGTGGCCCGTTCTACTGCCCCGGCGGCAGCGGTTCTTCGACCGTATGCACGCCCACGAAGGGGAGCAGCGGCATGCCGCGGAGGGAGCCTGTGGCTTTGGCTTTGGCGCCGTCGGTTTCGATCTTGATCGATTGCAGGAAATCCATGAGCGGCTTCATCGCCGGTTGGGCCTGGATCAGCTGTTGGCCGATCTGGATTCCCTGCTGCACGGTGTTCTGCATCTCCACGGCCGCGGACTTCGCCTTGGCGGCGTCGGGGCCGGTGGCGTCGAGGCGCAGGTCGATGACGGTATCCTTGCCGTCCTGCTTCTGCGTGGCGACGAGGGTCACGCTGTCGAAATCCGCCAGCGGGCCGGCGACTTGCTTAAGGCCTTCGGTCATGTTCGCCGCCGCCCAGAGCGAGGCTTTGGTATCCACGGACTTGAGGATTTTTTGCAGCTCGGCGTTGTTGGCGAAATCGCCCGCGTTTTTCTTGCTGGCCGCGATCGTCGCTTCAACCGGGATCTCGGCGTTGGCTTCCCCGGTCAGCAGCATGACGCGGTGGTCGGACGGGACCATGAGCGAAGTCTCGTTGTCCAGTTTGAACACCTCAACGCCGTCCACCGTTTTCGCGTCGGAAAACTGTTTGTGCAGCGCCGCGGCCGCCGCACGGGCGTCGAACGTCCCGTGAACGACAAACACGCCGTACGCCGGCACGCCCGGCGGGCCCGCGTAGAACCCAAAGGTCACCGCATCCACCCGCACGTTCCCCACCATCTCCAGCACCTGCAAAATCCCCGCCGTCGATTCCGCTTTGGATTTAGCCTTTTGCGCATCGGACATCGGCGTGGCGTCGATGAGTTTCTCGATCGAAAACTCCCCGCCGCCGCGAAGCGCCATCTGCGCGACGAGGTCAAGCTTGTCGGGCAGCAGGCTCAGGTCCGTGGCGCGTTCCGCATCCGTAACGCCCGTGGCGGGGACTGGTTTTCCCTCGATCCGCGCGATGGCGGCGTTGGCATAGTCGGCGACGAACATTTCCTTGCTGTCGAGCAGTCCGCGCAGAGCCGGGAGGGCCTCCTGCTTTTTCATCTCGCCCAGCGTGCGAATCGCCATGAGCCGCCGGACGGACCCGGCTTTTGAGGAAGAGCGGACCTGCGCCGCCAGGGCCTTGCAGCGGGTAGCGACTTCCGGCGGGCCGTTCTTCGAAGCCTCCTCAAGGGCGGGCAAAGCGGCGGGCCCGAGGGCGGCGATCTGCGCCGCCGCGGCGTCGCGCGTTTTGGGATCGTCGGCATCGAGGGCGTCGATGAGCTTCGACACATCCGCCGGCTTTACCGCGTCCAGCTCATGGATGAGCTGATCGACCGAAACGGTTACGCCCTTCGCTTTCCAGTAGGCATCGGTCGAAAGGACGCTGGCCAGGTCGTTGACGCCGCTGCCCAGCAGCATCATCAGCAGCCCGAGCACGCTAGAAAATCCCATTCCCATGAGGATCCCCGAACGAACACAACGACATCTCCACCCACGCGGGCGGCGAAGGTTCAAGCCTAGACTCCCCCTCCATAACCCGCAAGATAGAACCATCGAAGCGAGAGGGGATTTTCCGCGGGCGAGCGCGGGTGGGGGGGAGCAAGGAGCCAGAAGCCAGACTATACTATTCGGGCTACTTTCAATTTCAGATCCTCAGTCCTCAGTCCTCAGTCCCTGCCTCCGCGCGCTCTTCTACTGGCTTCTGGCTTCTGGCTCCTCCCACCCCCCCTCGGCAATATTTGCGCATTTCCTGAATTTTTCCTCAAAAATCCCTTGCAATTTTCGGGAAACTTTCCACACTACTCGCACTTGGCAGGCTGGGCAGCCCGGGGACGGGCACGCTTGCTGATCATGTGAATCGGGGCTCGACCCTACACGCGCTTTTTAGGCAAGGAGGCCTTTTTATGGCACGGCTGCACACTTGGATCGCTCTTTCCGTCATTAGCTTTTCCGCCGTCGGTTGCGTTTCCTCTGAACAATATAAGGCAGTCCAGATGGACCGCGACCGCCTCGCCGAGCAGCTTGCTCATTCCGAGCAGGGCAAGGCCGAGGCCCTCGCCTCCAGCCAGGCCTACAAGTCACAGCTCGACAGCATCGCCCTTGGCGCAAACTCCAAGGACGCCCTGATCGTCAATCAGTCGAACCAGATCAATGAGCTCCAGCGCCAGTACGATGAGCTCAATCGCAAGTACGGCGACTCGATCAACCGCGTCGCCAGCGCCCAGGCCCTGCCGACCGCGTTGAACGACGCCCTCACCGAGTTCGCCCGCCAGAACGCGGACCTCGTCGATTTCGACAGCTCCCGCGGCACCGTGAAGTTCAAGAGCGACGTGACGTTTTCGCCCGGCAGCGCGGTGCTGACCCCGCAGGCGCAGACCGCGATCGACCGCTTCGCCGGCATCCTGAACTCCGCCGCCGCGGCGTCTTATGAGCTGATGGTCGTTGGCCACACCGACAACACCCGCGTCTCGCACGAAGCGACCCGCGCCGCCGGTCATAAGGACAACTGGTACCTGTCGGCGCACCGGGCCATTTCGGTTTCCGAACAGCTCCAGGGCAAGGGCGTGAGCCCGTCGCGGCTGGAAGTTGCGGGTTTCGCGGAGCAGCGTCCGATCGCGAGCAACGCGACGGAATCCGGCAAGGCGCAGAACCGCCGGGTCGAGGTGCTTATCCTCCCGAGCACGGTGCATAGCAACGTAGCCGCCGCCCCCGCCCCGACCCGCACCGCCGTGAAGCCCGGCAAGCCCGCCTTCAACAAGGACAACAAGGACTTCGCCGACACGACCGAAAGCCGCAAGCCGGCGTTCAACAAGTAGACCGCCGCCCATTTTAATTGAGTCGAAATGACAAAGACCCCGGCACGCCGCGGGGTCTTTGTCATTTGGTGAGCCAAGTGGGCTGAAACCCGAATCCCGACGGAGAGACTCTGCCGCGAGGGCATCCAGTAGGTTCATCACAGAGAGCACAGAGGCCACAAAGGGCACAGAGGAAGAGGCAGGGAGAACTCAATGTAGGGTGGGTGTACTCGCCCACCGTTTCATCGCACCGCCAACACCCGAGAAAAACCGGTGGGCGAGTACACCCACCCTACATGGCTTGTGGGTGGAAATCCGAATTCCGAATCCCCGAAACCCGAATCAAATCCCAAATCCGAATGACGAAATCCGAAGCCGGGGGAGCCACGAATCGCACGAATGAACACGAATAAATCCGAATTCATTCGTGTTCATTCG
>JAQGHP010000488.1 GCA_028288775.1 Phycisphaerales bacterium
CCTCAAAGGCGCGTACCTCGAAGGCGCGAACCTCAAAGGCGCGTACCTCGAAGGCGCGAACCTCAAAGGCGCGGACCTCAAAGGCGCGTACCTCGAAGGCGCGAACCTCAAAGGCGCGTACCTCGAAGGCGCGAACCTCAAAGGCGCGTACCTCGAAGGCGCGGACCTCGAAGGCGCGGACCTCGACAAAACCCGCGACGACTTTTGGGCTGTGCTTGCTGGCGCTCCGAAGGAAATCGCCGGGGAGCGCCGCCCCTGGTTTCCGCGGCGATCGCCGGACGGTGGAAGCATATTCTTCCCTACTCTGAAATCGTGATTCCGCTGATTTCCGTCGCATGGATCGTGCTCCGCCGAAAGGACCTTCGGACGTTTCCCGGGCTTATGGCGGTGTGCGCCGAGGCGGTCGTACTGCCTGTCCTTTCGGTTTTCATTCTCGCGAACATCGACCATCATCGCGGCGGCAGCAGCACGGGGGCAGACGTCATATTCTGGCTCGACTATTCCCTGCTTGGGATCGGCTTCGCCTTTTACCTCATGACGTCCATCGGGAATGAGATATTTTCGCGCCCGGACGCGGAAGCGTCGCATCCGGAGTTTGACCGCGTCCTTCCGTCCGTTACGACATCGACAGTAAAGTAGGATGTAAGAACGTCGGAACCTTCGGCATGTCACGTCGGAGTACGCCGCACGAGGCACTGAGATCGGAAATCTTCACCAAGGGAGCACGCGTATGAGAAGCACGACTCGAACGGCACGTGCGATCGGTGCGTTGTCATTCGTTCTGGCCGCAATCGCCGTGGAAGTATGGCTCCAGCTTCCCTCTAACGGACAAGCCACGGTGGCCGAAGTGGGTTCACAGTCCGTGAAGCACCAGAAAATCGAGGTCGGCGCCCAGCTCTATAGTGTTCGTGCGCTGCTGGACAAGGACCTCGCCGGCCCGCTCGGCACGATACATCAAATGAACATCACCGACGTCGAAGGCGGCGGATTGTTCGGCCACATCGCCCCCGCCTTCCGCGCGGAACTCGACAAGGCCGGCCTTCATGCCAGTGGCGCGCACTTCCAGTGGGATCGCTTTTCCAACGACACCGACGGCGTCATTAAGGACGCCAAGGCGCTGGGCTGCGATTACGTCACGATGCCCTGGATCCCCCACAACGGGGACTTCACCGTGGAAGACGCGAAAGCCGCCGCGGAGAAGTTCAACGAATGGGGCCGCAAGTGCGCCCAGGCGGGCCTCAAGTTCACCTATCACCCGCACGGCTATGAGTTCCGCCCCTTTCAGGACGGGACGATCTTCGACGTGCTCGCCGCCCAAACCAAGCCCGAGTTCGTCAACTTCGAGCTGGACGTCTTCTGGGCCTTTGACGGCGGGGCCGACCCGGTGAAGCTGATGCAAAAGTACCCCGCCCGCTTCCCCCTCATGCACCTCAAGGACATGAAAAAGGGCGTCAAGACGCCCAACTACACCGGCCACGAAGACGTGGAAAGCGACGTGGCCCTGGGCGCCGGCCAGCTCGACATCCCCGCCATCCTCAAGGAGGCGCAGGCGATCGGCGTCAAGCATTTCTATATCGAGGACGAATCCAGCCGCTCGGTGCAGCAGATCCCGGCGAGCATCAAGTACATCCGAAGCATTGGGTATTGAGCGCTGCACCTGCTCCGGTGAAAATTGGCGAGGCGGCACATCTTGCGAACCCAGGGTTTGCGCGGGGGAACTAGCGGACAACGCGGCGCAGGAGGAATTTGATGCAAGGGCCGGAGGACCAAAGCGCGGTTCGAATTGTCGCGTTGCAGAAAATCGCGAGCGCGTGTTTGTTGCTCGTCGCTATTTTTGCGCGCGGGGCGGATGGCGCGGGAGCCGGCGATGATCCATTTAAGTCCGCCGTCGCGGCGTGGCATCTGGCGGACCTGAAGGATTCGGCGGGGAAGAGCGACCTGAAGATCGTCGGGTCGGCGGAGGTCGGGGCGAAGTTGCAGGGGACGGAACTCCAAAGCGCGCTGGCCGGAGGCAATGACGGAAGCGTCGCGCGGATCGAAGGCGGCTACCTCGACGCCGGGCAGGGCGCTGGGGGTGTCCTGAACGTAACCGGATCATCCCTCACCATCAGCGTCCGCCTGCGCAGCCCGTCGGGGAACTGGGGAGCGCCACTCTTCAGCAAGCACGGCGGGCACGAGCGCCTCGTCTACAACCTCTATTCCACCGAATCGGAAATTAGTTTCGAATTGGGGACGCAGGGAACACAGGGCCTCTCGCGCACGACGATTCCAGTCGCCAAAATCGGTCCGCGTGATTGGCACGATATTGTCTGCCGCTACGACGGAGCAAAGCTGCAGATATTCGCCGACGGGGTCTTGCTGGACGAAGCATTCCCCAACGGCCCGCTGCGCGAGGGGAACCCGGTGCCGTGTTTAATCGGCGGGGAATCGTACGGCGACCGGATCAAGTCGGGCTGGAAGGGCGAGATCGATCACGTCGCCGTGTGGAACCGCGCGCTGTCCGACGCGGAAATTATTCGCCTGGCCGGCGGGGCCGAACGGGCCGCGGCATCCAAGACGTTGTACGCGAAAGATCCCGCCCCCCTATCCCCGTCGGCCGATCTCTATCAGGAAAAACTCCGCCCGCAATTCCATTTCACGGCCCGCCAGTGGACGCTCCGCAAACTGAATCCCGGCATGCGGGAAGAGGGGTGGCTCAACGACCCCAACGGCCTGATTCACCTGGACGGCGAATACCACCTCTTCGCCCAGTGCTGGAACAAGTGCTGGATCCATGCGGTGAGCCCGGACCTCGTCCACTGGACCGAATTGCAGCCGGCCTTCTGGGAGGATAAGCGCTTCGGCACGGGCGTGCAGTCCGGCGGCGCGGTACTCGACAAGGACAACAGCTCGGGGCTTTCGCCCGACCCAAAATCGCCGCCGCTTGTCGCCTTCTGGAGCGGCAACGACAACCGCAGCCAGTGCATCTCCTATAGCCTCGACAAGGGCCGCACCTGGACCAAGTACGCGAAGAACCCCGTCCTCGACCACCCCGAGCGCGACCCGAAGGTCTTCTGGTACGAGCCGGGCAAGCGCTGGATCATGGTGCTGTACGGGGCGCATTCGTACAACCTGTTCACGTCCACCAATCTGCTCGACTGGACGCAGCAAAAGGATTCCATTCCCGATTGCTTCGAATGCCCGGACTTGTTTCAACTGCCCCTTGATGGGGATCGTACCAAGCAAAAGTGGGTGCTCGTCCGCGGCAACGGGAAATACTCCGTAGGAGATTTCGACGGCTCGAAGTTCGTACCGGAGACGGGACAGCTCCCCTGTGACATGGGCCCGAACTTCTATGCCACGCAATCCTGGGGCGACATCGCCGGGCAGGAAGGTCGGCGCGTGCAGATCGCGTGGATGCGCGATGGCAAATACCCCGACATGCCCTTCAATCAGCAGATGACTTTTCCCTGCGACCTGTCCCTCCACATGCTTGCCGGATCGCTGCGCGTGTTCCGCAAGCCGGTACGCGAAATCGAACTTCTCCACGGCAAGGAAAATGCCTGGAAGAATCTCGCCATAAAGCCTGGTGCCGCGAAACCGATGGACGTGGCCGGGGACCTGTTCCACATTCTGGCCGAGGTGGAAATGGCGAAGGGCTCGTCCCTCACGTTTTTTATCCGCGGCACGCCCGTCACCCTCACCGATCATTCACTTGCCTGCAATTGCGATCCCGCGCCGCTGCCCGGTGGATTGAGGACCGTTGAAATCCTGGTGGACCGCACCTCCATCGAGTCCTTCGCCAATGACGGCGAAGTCTCCATCTCGACCTGCTTCCTCCCCACAAACGATGCGATCAAAGTGGAATGCACCCAGGGCTCTGCGACAATCCGCTCGCTTCACGTGTTCGAGCTCGACTCCAGTTGGAAAGGAACCGCCAAACCATGAAAAGCTTCTTCTGCACACTGCTCGTCTGCGCTCTTGTGCTGGTAAACGGCTGTGATAAGCCCAAGGATACCGCCGCCCAGAGCGGTGGGACGCCTTCGGAAGCCAAGGCCAACGGGACCATCGGCGTTTCGCTGCTAACCCTCGACAATCCGTTCTTCAAGGTGATTGGCGACTCCATCACCGCCGAGGGCAAGAAACGCGGCTACGACACCATCGTCGTCAGCGGCGACAAGGACGTTGCCAAGCAGAGCAACCAGATCAAGGACTTCATCGTCAAGCGCGTGAGCGCGATCGTGCTTAGCCCGTGCGATTCGGCGTCGATCCTCCCCGTGATCCAGGAGGCGAACGCCGCGGGAATTCCCGTATTCACCGTGGACATCCCGTGCAACGAGCCGGGCGTGAAGATCGTCACGCAGATCGCCACCGACAACTACGGCGGCGGCAAGGAGGCCGGCCGCGCGATGATCGAAGCGCTGGGCGAGGCCGGCGGCAAGATCGCCATCCTGCATTTCAAACAGGCCGAATCGTGCCTGCTCCGTGTCAAGGGATTCCGTGAAGTCGTCGACGCCCACAACGCCGCCCATCCCGGCGCGATCCAGATCGTCACGGAGCTCGAGAGCGGCGGCGCCAAGGACATCGGCTACAAGGCCGCCGAGGACGCCCTCCAATCCCACCCCGACCTGCGCGGCATCTTCGCCATCAATGACCCCGCGGCGCTGGGCGCCCGCGCTGCCCTGGAAAAGGCAGGCAAAACCCAGCAGGTAATGCTCATCGGCTTCGACGGCCAACCCGAGGGCAAACAAGCCATCAAGGACGGAAAAATCTACGCCGACCCCATTCAGTTCCCCGACAAGATGGGCGTGCAGATGGTCGATGCGATCGTCCGCCACTCCAAGGGAGAAACCCTTCCGCCGCAAATCCTCATCCCCACGAGCCTCTACCGAAAGGCGGATGGCGAGAAGGATCTGTCCCTCAAGTAAAGGCGTGCCGCGAGGCGTGACTGGGGCGGTTTCAGAACCTTCATCGTGACACGGGCGTCCCGCCCGTCCCGGCGATGTGATGATTGGAATGACGTCGTTTTCCGGACGTTCCGGCTCCGCACGCACCAGACATGGGCCCGACTCCCATGTCACTTTGCAACGACCCGCTACATGACGCAGACCGCCACGATGTCCGCCGTCTCCGCACCCCCGCTCATCGCAATGCGCGGCATCGTCAAGTCGTTCCCCGGCGTGTGGGCGCTTCGTGGCGTCGATCTCACCTTGCATTCCGGTGAAGTGCTGGCCTTGCTCGGGGAGAACGGTGCGGGCAAGAGCACGCTGATCAAGGTGCTCGGCGGCGCGCACCGCGCCGACTCGGGAGTGATTGAAATCGACGGACAGGCGGCCGACTTTCAGTCGCCGCTGGATGCTCGGGACGCGGGCGTCGCGGTCATCTACCAGGAATTCAATCTCGTCCCCGGCCTCACCGCTACGGAGAACATTTTTCTCGGCCGCGAAATGACGCGGCTGGGCTTCGTGTCGCGCGAACAGGAACGCCGCCGGGCCGCGGCGTTGTTCGATCGCCTTGGCGTCACGATCAATCTTGACATCCCCTGCCGGCGGCTCACCACGGCGCAGCAGCAGCTCGTCGAAATCGCCAAGGCCCTCGCGTTCGACGCCCGCATCCTCGGCATGGACGAACCCAGTGCCGCCCTCACCTCCCACGAAGTGTCCCACCTGTTCGGCATTATCCGCGACCTCCGCAAACGCGGCATCGGCATCATCTACATCAGCCACCGGCTCGACGAAATTTCCGCCATCGCCGACCGCGTGGCGGTCCTGCGCGACGGCGTCAGCGTCGGCCTGCGCCCCATCGGCGACATCTCGCGCAAGGAGATGATCGAGCTGATGGTCGGCCGGGAATTGAAGGACGAATTTCCCCCGCGGTCCGTCAAGATCGGCGAACCCCGGCTCGTTGCAACGGGCCTTCGCCGCGGCCGCGCGGTGCGGGATGTTTCGTTCACCGTCCGCCGGGGCGAGATCCTCGCGCTTACAGGCCTGGTCGGCGCGGGCCGCACAGAGACGGTCCGGCTGATCTTCGGCGCTGACCCGCGCGAAGCCGGCGAAATCCGGCTCGATGGCCGGGTGCTCGCGATGCGGTCGCCACGGGATGCCATCGCCGCGGGAATCGGGCTGCTCACCGAAGACCGCAAGCTCCAGGGCCTCGTGCTTGGCCACTCGGTGCGGGAGAACTTCGCCCTGCCCAACCTCGCCCGCCTCTCCCGCGGCGGGTTCGTCCAGCTCCGGCGCGAGCGCGAAGAATTTGGCGGGTACGTTAACACGCTCAAGATCAAAGTTCCCAACCAGGAGCAACGCGCCCGCAACCTCTCCGGCGGCAACCAGCAAAAAGTTGTCCTGGCCAAATGGCTCGCCCGCAACTGCGAAATCCTGATCTTCGACGAGCCCACCCGCGGCATCGACGTCGGCGCGAAGTACGAGATCTATCTGCTGATGAACGATCTTGCCGCCCGCGGCAAAGGTATCATCATGATCAGCTCCGAACTGCCCGAGGTGCTGGGCATGGCCGACCGCATCCTCGTCATGCACGAGGGAAAAGTCACCGGTGAAATCGCGGATGCCCGCACCGCCACCCAGGCCCAAATCATGAAACTCGCCATCGCTTAGACCGCCCACCATGATCAAACGCACCCTCCGCCGCATCCTCTCCGACCACGGCATGATCCTCGTGCTCCTGCTGCTGTGCGCGTATTTCAGCGTGGTCACGTACAGCGAGCAGTCCCCCGTCGGCGAGGCGGCCGCGGGCCAGGTTGCCAGCGCGATCAAGAGCCAATTCGGCAAAACCCCGCGCGTGCTCATCGTCGGCCGCGATCAGGCGGATGACGTGGCTTTCACCAACAAGCTGCAGGCCACCCTGGCCTCAACCGGGGCGCAGGTCCTCGGCGTCGTCAACGGCGAGCCCAAAGACGCACGGGATGCGCTGCAGAAGACCGCCGTGTCCGGCGGGAAGCTGGACGTCATCGCCTGCACGGAATCCACCGCCGCGTGGCTCGTCTTTTCCGACCTCAAAGGTGACTTCCCCTCCCTGGGCGCGCCCCAGGTTCTCAAGCCAAAAAGCTACCGTTGGCCGAATTTTCTGAAATCCGAAAACCTGCTGAACATCGCCAATCAAATCGCCATCATTGCCATCGTCGCCATCGGGATGACCATGGTCATTATCACCGGCGGCATCGACCTTTCCGTCGGCAGCCTGCTGGCTCTCTCCGCGGTCCTGGCAGCGCGGATCATTCGCGACCACGCGGGGGGCGTGAACGCGTCGCCGCTCGGGATGACGCTGGCTTGCACGCTTGCAGTGATCGCGTGCGGGGCGGTCGGCGCGTTTGCGGGCGGCGTGATTACCAAATTCGACATCCCCTCCTTCATCGTGACGCTCGCCATGATGCTCGTTGCCAGCGGGCTCGCGTACATCCTCGCAAGTGGGCAGTCGGTCTATCAGGTCCCAAATTCGTTCGTCTGGCTCGGCCGCGGGGCGAGCCTTTTCAAAATTCCCAACGCCGTACTGCTAATGCTCGTGCTCTATTTTCTGGCGGACGGGCTCATGTCGCGCACGTGGCTGGGGCGATACCTCTACGCTGTCGGCGGCAATCGCGAATCGGCGCGGCTTTCCGGGGTGCCCGTCCGCCGAGTGCTCCTGTTCGCGTACGTCGCCAGCGCCATGCTGGCAGGGGTGGGCGGCGTGATCATGGCGTCGCAGCTCAAGAGCGGCTCCGCCACCTACGGCAACATGTACGAGCTGTACGTCATCGCCGCCGTGGTCGTCGGCGGCGCGAGCCTGAGCGGCGGCGAAGGCCGGATGTTCGGCACCCTCACCGGCGCCTTCACCATCGCCGTAATCCAAAACGGCATGAACCTGACCAACGTTGAAAGCTATACCCAAAAGGTCGTGCTCGGGCTGGTCATTCTGGGCGCGGTGATGCTCGACAAAATTCGACGCCGCCAGTAGCGCGGGCGAGCCGCATGTGGCTTATGGGTCCTGGTGGACCCACCCACCGGTCCGATTTGTCCGGCGGACTTCGGAGCCGGGCCGTCCCGGCCCGGTCGGAGCGAAGCTCCGTCCGAACTCCCTCTCCCTCGTACCCGGGGAGAGCGACTGTGTCTCGGGTCAAGGGAAAAATCCACGTTAACTTCTTGAACGCGATTTGGGAGGGGAAGGAAGAACCAGATCGGGCCCCAACAGTTTCTTCCTTCCCCTCCCAAGCCCACCCCATCTATTTCCTTTTCCCCTCATTTCCTCCGCCGGGGCCTTGTGCATTCAACTCGGGGCCTTGTGCATTCGATTCGGGGCGTTGTGCGTTCGACGGCGTCGTTTCTTCCTGGGCGCGGGCCAGGACCGTATTCAGGTGCGTCAGCAGTTTTCTCATGCACGCCACCAGCGCCACCT
>JAQGHP010000552.1 GCA_028288775.1 Phycisphaerales bacterium
AGAGCGTGCCGGGCGGCTTGTTGAGCCGCTCGTAAAGCGCGATGGCCTCGGGCTGCTTGTTGAGCACTTCCCGGTAGATCCGGGCGCGCTCGCCCACCGCGCGGTCGGCCCACGCGGGCTGGCCGGAGGCTTCGACCGTTTCAAGCTGCTTGGCCGCGGCTTCGTACTTTTGCTCGGAGTAAAGGATCTCGTATTCGGCGTAAGCGGCGTAGGTGCGGTCATTCATCTGAGCCACGAGCAGCCGGGCGCGCTCGAACGCAGAGCCTTCGCGGCACAATTCGGTGAGTCGATGGAAGTGATCGTCCGCGGCTGATTTGTCCGGCATCGACTTCAAATACACCGCCGCCTCGTCGAGCATCCGGTCGCGCTCGTCCTTGTTCTTATGGAAGTGGACGAGGCAGTTCACCGTGTGCTCGTAGTAGCTCCACAGGTCCTTGGCGGCTTCCCACGCGGGCTTGCTGCCCTTCAGGTAGTCGTAGAGCGCCTTGGTTTCCTCGGCCGTCTCCTTTTCGGTCGGCTGCTTCTTGCGGTCGAAGCTCGCGGGCTGCGTGTAGAGGTTCGACGCCTGCTGCCACACGTTCTCAGCCAGCCGACGGCGGGTGTCGGGCTTGTCGCGGTTGGAGTCGTCGATCAGGAAGTTCTCGTAGCCCGCGTAGTCCTTCGTGAGAATCGCGTAGATGGTCAGCTTCGCGACGGCGAAGTTGCGTTCTTCTTCGTTGACGCTGCCGAACTCCTTCACCGCCTGCCGCCAATATTGCACGGCCTGCTCGGGCTCCTTGTTGTTCCAATGATTGTCGGCCAGGCGGCGCAGCGCCCCGGCGGCGAGCGGGTGTCGGCGGTAGTCCTTGTTTTCCACCAGCGTCTTCATGCACTGGAGGCCCTTCTTCGTGTCCCCATTGTCCAGGTGTGCGACGCCCATGAAATAAAGCGAGGCCGCGGCGTCATCGGTCTGGTCGGCGAAGTAGTCGAGCACCTCCTGATACACCTTCACCGCGGTGTTCCGCTGCTTGCCCTGTTGCAGGCTGTAGCCGCGCATGAACAGCGCGTAGGGGAGGCTCGGCGAGTCGGGGAATTGGACCTTGAACTTCTCGAACTCGCCCGCCGCCGCCACGAAGTTCCCGGCCTTGAGCAGCGACGAAGCCTTGTCGTACTCCGCCCGCTCGAACTGGTTGAGACGCTTGTACCGCTCGGGCGAAAGTTCCCACGTCCAGGAAGCCGCGCGCAGCGGCCCGGCCAGAATGGCGAGGAGCACCACCGCAAAAATTACTCTGCCTTTGCGCATGATTCTTTCAGCTCTCCGCTGCGGAATTCTCCGCCTCGCGTCGCCCGTTCGCGATCACTGCTCGTCCTGCATCCGCGAGAAGGCCTCTTCGGTCAAACGGCCGCGGGCGCGCTTGGCCCACTCCGACTCGGGGTAATCCCACGTCAGCTTTTTGAAGGTCTGGAAGGCCTTCACATTTTCGTTGACCTTCACGTCCGAGTCGGCAAGCCAGTAGATCGCCTCGGGACGGGTGGTCTTGTCGTCCGGGTATTCGTCCATCACCTTCTGAAAGATGCGGATACATTCCTTGAAGTCGTTAAGCTTGTAGTTGCACTGCGCCGAGAGGAACAAGGCCTCGGCGGCGAGTTTGTGCGCGGGGTTTTTCTGCTGGAAGTTGTAGAAGATTTTCGCGGCGATTTTGTACGACTGCTTTTTGTAGTAGTAATTTCCCAGCCGCACCGTGGCATCCGCCACGAGCGGGTTTTCCGGGTAGATGTACGTGAGCTTCACGTACTCCTCGCACGCCTGGTCGTAGTTCTGCAGCTTCTCAAAACACAGGGCCTTCTTGAACTGCGACTGCCCCGCGTATTCGGAATCGGGGAAGGTGCTGATGACGTTGGAATACCGCCCGACCGCCTCCTGGTACCGGCCCAGTTCCTGTGCGAGGTTGGCCAGCAGATAATCCCCCTGGGCGGCGAGCGACGTTTGCGGGTAATCGCGGATCGCCTCTTCGAGGATCATTTTTCCGCGGGCGATCTCCTCATCCGCACGCTCCACCTCGTTGAGCTTGCGATGCTCCTTGGCGGTTTCGAACAACGCCTCGGCCATGAGGAACCGCGTCTTCACCGCGATCTCCGGGTCCTTGAATTTCTTCGTGAACACCGCAACCTGCCCGTCCGCGCCGAACAGGATCTTCCCCTTCTTGAGCACCGTCACGGGCGAGACGGATTCCAGGGAAAGGTCGTCCACGTATTCGAAGGTGACGTCGTCTCCGAAGTTCACGTACAGCACGTCGCCGCCCGGGCGCGTGGTGGGCTTGGCCGTGCCTTTGGGCTCGCCGATGAATTCGGGTTGGAGCGTGCCGGTGAAGACGCCCGAGTGCGGCAGCGTTTCGCTGAGCGTGAGGGCCACCTCCGCGCCGCTTGCCGCGGTAACGCGCACCTTCACCGTGTCGCGCTCGTTGCTCACATCGTGGTCGGGGTCGGTGAGTCGGACGTGGAATTTTTCGCCCAGGTGAATGGCGTCATTTTCGATGGAGTAGGTGGGATCGAGCAGTTCGAGCCGGCCGTCGGAGAGCAGCCGCACGGCGGATTCGGTGATGCCGCCCTGGTCGTTTTTCACCCGCAGGTGGACGATGTCCGAGCCCGCGACCAGCAGCGTCGGCACCTTGTACCAGAACGCCTGCTCCTCGGTCGACCCGGCAGCGTCACGGGCGAACTCGCGTTCGCCGCCGACGACCATGTCGTCGATCGGGTCGCCCGGGCTGCCGATCTGCAGTCGCACCACGCCGGCAAACGCGCCGTCGCGGAGCATGGCCCGCTCGTCCTTGTGGAACGCGCTTTCGAGCTGGATAGGGTAGTCTTTGATCTGCGCCAATCGCTCGATCCCCATGACGTATGCGGGGACTTTCACGGCGCGGGGCTCGCGTTTCTCCGCCGCCGCGGCCTTCAGCTCGGAATCCGCAACCGCGGTCACTTCCAGCACGCTGCCGCTGTTGAGCACATGTTCGGGGTAGTTGATTTCGAAGAGGAGCGGGGCGTTCACCGCCGCGATCGGCTGACCGCCCGCCGGCTGCGTCGCGGGCTGCCCGCCGGCCGTGTAATCGGGATGTCGGGCGATGACCTGCGGCTTATACAGCACCGCGCCTTTCACATCCCGCCCCGCAAGGCGCTTGAGCCGGGCCTTGGCCTCGGCGCTGTCATCCTCGACCATCCGCACGCGGGTGCGGTAGACGAGCAGGCCGGGCGCGCCCTTCCCCGCCTCGCTGATCGAGTACGACCGCTCGATGGGAATTCCCGGGTCGGTGTTTTCCTTATCCAAATAGCTGACGGTGACGGTGTCGCCCGGCTGCACCTTGATGGTGTCCTTGCTGGTATGGTCGCCGATGTGCAGCACGGCGAGAAATTCGCCCGCGTGCTTGTTCTCCCAATCGTTGCCGTTGAAGGCGGTCTCCAGCGCGTTGACGATCAGCTTTTCGCCGCCCGAGGTTTTCACCATCACGGGGACGGAGTCGCGTTCTTCGGTCGTGTCCTCGTCAAAGTCGGTGACGAGGATGCTGAGCTGGTCGCCCTGCCGGCATCGGCGGGCCTCGAGGTAATTGATGCGGCGCTGGTCGCCGACGCCCGTGATGACTTCCTCAGCCAAAACAATGCGGCCGTTGTAATAGGAGCTATTCAGGCCCGCGGTAATCACCTTGGCCTCTTCATGCAGGCGGCGCTCGTCGTTGTACGAGACGGCGATCGTATCCCCCGGGCTCACCGGCAGAATCGAGCTCGCAAGGCCGGCAACTTCCTTGGGCACGGGCACGATCTGCCTGCCCGCGGCGTCCTTCAAAGCCACCGATTTCACCGAGACCGAAGTCCCCAGGAAATCGTTGAAGAGCAGACGAAGCTTCCGCAGCCGACGGGGCTGATCGAGCGTGAGGGTTAGCTGGTCGCCATCAACGGCGATCTTTCCCTTCGCCCGAAATGTCTTCGCCAGCTCCGCGTGGGCCTTGATCGAAAACCAGTCGGCGGGGATCGGCTCAAACGCGCCCGCGTCCGTCTTGTAGCCGACCACCACCTTCGATTCGCGCCACGCATCCCGCAGCAGCAGCTCGTACGTGTGCGTCCCCTTCGCCAACTCAATCCGGCGAGTGAGGTTGACCGTGTTGACGTTGTGACCGTCGAGCACGGGCTGCCCGTCGATCAGCACGTGGCAGCGCAGCCAATCCTCGGGGGGCGGGGGCGAAAGCCACTTAAGCTCCAGCGGCCGGTTTTCCGCCATATAGAACACGCCCTTAATTCGCGCGGTCGTCCAGTCGTTCGCCTGCGGCTTCACGGGGGCTCGGCTGCGATCAAAGTCAGGGCTTTCTTGATCGGCGGGGGCGTTGCCGGCGAGCTTGAGGTGCCGGCGGATTTGTTCGATTGATTCGCCGTTCTGCTCTGGTGCAAGTTCGACCGTGAGTCCGCCGTGCGAGTCGGGGCGGGGAGGGAAGGAGGCCAGCTCCTCGAAGTCGTCCGCCAGCATTGACAGCACGGACACGTCCTTCACCTGGTCGAGATGCGGGATCTGCGCCGTCAGGGAGACGACGTCGTTGGAGCTCATCGTGTCGATCTCGACCCACTTGCCCTTGCGCCCGTCTGCGAGGCTTGCCCACGCCTCGGCGTGAGCGGACTGGATGATGCTCGCGGGCGATTTGCCGGTCTCGGAGTCCGAGGCGGACGCCCGCGGCAACGGCAGCCCCGTGGGGACCGCGCCGCGGAAGATCCCGGTGTGCGGGCCGGTCTCCGTCAGCTCGACGCCTTCGAGCACGTCGCCCAGGCCCGTCTTCAGGTCCACCTTGATCTTGTCGGGCTCGTCGGTGAGGTCCTGGCAAAAATCGGCAACCTGCACGAACACCTTGCTCCCGGGCCTAACAGTGCGGCCGTCGCGGCCCATTTCAAATCGGCGGCTCGTGCCGGCCTGTCGCATCTGCATCTGGCGCTCCAGCTCGCGCTTTTCCTCTTCCTCTTCGGTGAGGATTTCGCCCGAGCTGGCGGCGAGGCGCGCGTCGTAGCGCACGAGCAACTGCTTGGGGGCGTAGTGCAGGTCGTTGGCCTTCTGGAAATCCTGCTCGATTTCGTAGCTCACGACGTCGTCGCCGCGAAGCTCCAGCGTGAGGTTGTCCTTCTGGCCTTTGCCGAGCGCCGTGGCGATTTTCGCGGAGAAGAGATTCTTATTCGAAGAGCTGGGCAGGAGCTTGAGGTGCTCGACGTCGCCGCTCTTGGAGGTAGTGACGACGACGGGGATCGCGGCCCCGCCGCGAGCGATGGAGAGGTTGGGATCTTGCAAGGTGAGGGTGAGCGGGCGGCCCGGGATGACGACGGTGCTGAGGCGCGGGTCGCCGATGGCGACTTCGGTGTTCTGCAGTCCGCCCGGCAGGACGAGGTTCAGTTCGCCTTCCAGCAGCGCCGCCTCGACGTGGTTGAGCACGCGCTCCTTCACCTTCTTCAGGTAATCGCGCGACTCCTTGAAGTCACCTTTCTGGAACGCCATCTTCGCGTACAGGTAGTACGCGTCCGCCTGTTTCTGCACGGTGTCGGCGTCCACGAGGCGCTCAAGCAACGACTCCGCGGCGTTGTAGTCCCGGGTCACGATGGCGAGATCGACCAAACGGTAGACCGCCCGCGAACCGGCATCGGTCTTGTTGTAGCGGTTGTTGTTTTTCAGGCCCTCGTACTCGATCCGCGCGGCCTGATAGTTTTCCAGATCGCGGTAGATGTCCCCCTTGGCCAGCAGGATGCGGGCGGCGACGTCCGGGTCGAGATCGGCTTCGTGCAGCAAAATATTGAAAGAGAAGTCGAGGCCGTCCTTGAGCATCTTTTGCTTGCGCAACTGCTCCACCGACCAGGCGACATAGGAAGGGTCCATCGCCGCCCAGCTTTGCACGAGGAGTTTGAGCTTGGGTGCCGTCAGCTCCCAGGCGCGCTGCTCGTCGCCGACGGCCAATTCGTGGGCGGCGAGGTACAGCGGGTAGGACGGGTCGTCCGCGCCGACGGGAATAATGCCCGGGATTTGCGTGCCGGCCCTGGCCTTGGCCAGCAGCAGCGCCCTGGCCGTCGCGTCCGACATCTTTCCTTTGTGCTGGATGGAAGAGAGGAACGCGTAGATCGATTCATCCGCCTTCTTCTCGTCGAGCGTTTTGAGCGTGGCGGTGACGGACAGCCACGCGCCGTCTACGTTCGCCTCGGCGACTACGTACGCCGCGTAGAAAGAGAGCATCTTGTTCGCGGTCGCGTAGTCGCCCTTGGCCAGCGCGTCGCGGGCGAGGATGTCGGCCAGGCCGTAGTAATAGCTGTGCGGCCCGTCGCCCCGCGCGCCGTCGGATAGCAGGTCGACGAGCGTGCGGGCGTAGGAAAGCGCCTCGTCCCTGCTCGCCTGATACGCGGCGAGCGTTTGCGGATACGTCTTGGGGTCCACCTTCGGGTCGGTCTTGGGATCGGCCGGCGGCGGGGCGGTGGCTTGGGCGGCGATGTCCGCGATGATGCCGTTGCTCACGGTGATTTGCTCGCGCAGCCGCGGGGGGATCTGCTCGTACAGCGGCTTCATCACCTTGAAGATCGTGTAGTGCTTGAAGCCCGGAGTCGGCGGCGTGCCCGCGGGCTCGGCGGGAAGCGTGTTGTTCCATCGGAAGAACGCGGTGTAGGCGATCGCCTGCTGCTCGACCGGGCGCTTTTTCACCAATTCGGCCCAGGCGGCAAACTGCGCCGCGGCTCGGTTCTCCCGCTCTTTTCCGCCGCGGGCGTAAAGGCCGTAAAGATTCGCCTCCAGATCCACGTCCCATCGCCCCGTCTTTTGCGCGCTCGTCAGGTACGCGTCCCACAGTGCCGCCACGAGCGCGGGCGACGGCCTAAACTCCGGCGCGTTGCCCCACCC
>JAQGHP010000504.1 GCA_028288775.1 Phycisphaerales bacterium
AACGACTTCTACGGCGACCCCATCCCCGACAAAAACTCCGGCCTGTTCGACATCGGCGCGGACGAAGCCGCCTAGCGAACCCGGCTGCGTTTTCCCAAACCGCAAGCCATGCGTTCTCATCAATGCCTAATGGGGGCTGCGCCTGTTTCTCAGTGATCTTCAGGACAATGGCCGTGTCTTTGCTAATGCGTTGGCTGCCTTCCCGACGAGCGGGACAGTTGAACGGCACGTGCCGTTTGGACATATCCATTAGCGGCATTGCGGAGATCGCGTTTGGAAACCACCGTTCTCATCCCTGAAGAATCGGTTTGCGAGAAGCCCAAAAAGAGCTTTCTATCCCGTCTGGGTCCCGGCCTTATTACCGGCGCTTCCGATGATGATCCCAGTGGCATCGGCACCTATTCCCAGGCGGGGGCGCAGTACGGGTATGGGCTGTTGTGGACGATGGTCCTTTCGCTCCCGCTGATGGCGGCAATCCAGGAAATCAGCGCGCGGATCGGCAGGGTGAGCGGGCGCGGGCTCGCCGGGAACATCCGCCGACACTACCCGGCGTGGCTGCTCTACCCGGTCATCTTCCTGCTCGTTCTGGCCAACACGATCAACCTTGGCGCCGACATCGGCGCGATGGGCGATGCGCTGGCGCTACTCGTCGGCGGGCCGCCGCTGCTGTACGCCGCGCTGTTCGCCGTCGCGTGCGTGGTGCTCCAGGTGTTCGCCTCCTACCCGCGCTGCTCGAAGGTGCTCAAGTGGCTCACGCTGGCTTTGTTCAGTTACGTCGCCACGGTTTTCTTCGCCCACGTTCCGTGGGGCCAGGCGCTCCGCGGCGCGGTCGTGCCGCAAGTGAAGCTCGACGGCGCCTATCTTTCCATGTTCATCGCCATCCTCGGCACCACGATCAGCCCCTATCTCTTTTTCTGGCAGGCCTCGCAGGAGACCGAGGAAATCAAGCTGAGCCCGGATGAGCAGGCGCTCAAGCACGCCCCGGAGCAAGCCCGCGAGCAGTTCGGCCGCATCCGCTTCGACACGTATTTCGGGATGGCCGTCTCCAACCTCGTCGCGTTCTTCATCATCCTGTCCGCGGCCGTCACGCTGCACGCACACGGCATCACCGAGATCGAAACCTCCGAGCAGGCCGCCCAGGCGCTCAAGCCCCTGGCCGGGCCGCTCACCTTTACGCTCTTCGCATTGGGCATCATCGGCACAGGATTGCTCGCCGTCCCCGTCCTCGCCGGCTCCGCGGCGTACGCCGTCGGCGAAGCCCTCAAATGGCCGACCGGCCTCGATCGCAAACCGCTCGACGCCAAGGGCTTCTACGCCGTCCTCACCGTCGCCACCCTGCTCGGGCTGGCCATCAACTTCCCCGCGGTGCAGCATCACACGCACCTCTCCCCGGTGAAGGCGCTCTTCTGGTCCGCGGTGGTGAACGGCGTCGTGGCCGTGCCGATCATGGTCGTGATGATGCTGATGGTCCAAAACAAAAAGATCATGGGCCAGTTCACCCGCGTCTCCAAAACGCTCCGCATAATGGGCTGGGCCGCGACCACTGTTATGGCCGCCGCGGCGGTGGGAATGTTCCTGACGTGGAAGCACTGAAGAAGTGGAAATACGAAGCGCCAAGGCCGCCAAAAAGCAAAGGACGCAAAGCTCAATATTTTTTGCTTGGCGTTCTTTGCTCCTTGGCGGCCTTGGCGCATTTCTTCGTGCTTCCCCGCAGGAATGGCGTGAGTTGCGGATGGCGCCGCTGTCTCAACCACCTTCCCTGTTCTTCTTCGCGTCCGTCTTCGCGTCCTTCGCGGCTTCGCGGTTTTCCGCACCGCGGTCACTCCAAGAGGCGCGAAGATGCCATCGCCGGCAGCCGGCTCACCCGATCTGCGCCAGTGCGAGCGAATCCCCAAGCTGTTTACTCAGCGCCATTCGCAGATGGCGGTGCGTGGGATGGGTGAGGCGGGGGTCTTCCGTCAGCAGGGCGAGCGCGTCTTCCTTCGCCTGGTGGAGCAGTTCCATTTCATTGGTCACGTCCGCCAGCTTGAACTCCGGCAGACCGTGCTGGCGGGTGCCGAAGAATTCGCCGGGGCCGCGGAGCTTCAGATCCATCTCGGCGATCTCAAATCCGTCCGTCGTCTGCGTCATTGCCCGCAATCGCGCCTCGGTGTGCTCGTTGGGCGGATCGGAAATGAGCAGGCAGTAGCTGCTTTCGCTCCCCCGGCCTACGCGGCCGCGGAGCTGATGGAGCTGCGAAAGCCCGAACCGCTCGGCGTTGTCGATGACGATCACGGTCGCGTTGGGCACGTCGATCCCGACTTCAATCACCGTCGTCGCGATCAGCACGTCCGTCTGCCGGTCGCGGAACGCCGTCATGATCTCCTGCTTCTCCTCGGTCTTCATCTGCCCGTGCAACGCTGCAAGCCTCAGCCCCGCCAGCGGACCTTTCCCCAGCCGATCGTGCTCCTTGCGCACGCTCTTGGAATCCTCCAGCCCATTGTCATCGATCTGCGGCAGCACGATGTACGCCTGCCTGCCCGCCTGCACTTCCTTGCGAATGAAGGCATACGCAGTATCCGCCTGCCCCGCGCGGAGCCACCGTGTCTGAATCGGCTGCCGGCCCGGCGGCAGGGCGTCGATCACGCTCACATCAAAGTCCGCGAAGAACGAAAGCGCCAGCGTGCGCGGGATCGGCGTCGCGGTCATCACCAAATAATGCGGCGCGAGCCCCTTGGATTTCAGCACCGCCCGCTGGCGGACGCCCAGCTTGTGCTGCTCGTCCACCACCACGAGGCCCAGGTTCGCGAATTCCACGTCCTCCTGAATCAGCGCCTGCGTCCCGACGGCCAGGTGCAATTTCCCCGAGGCCAGGTCCTTCAGGCCCGTCGTCTTCTTCTGCCGCTTGGTGCGCCCGGTGAAGAGTCCGATGGAAACGTTGGAGCCCGCGAGCATATTGCCCAGCGTGAGGTAGTGCTGCTCGGCGAGCACCTCCGTCGGCGCGAGCAACACGGCTTGCAGGCGATTGGCCACGCCCGTGAGCATCGCGTAGAGCGCGACGACGGTCTTCCCGCTCCCGACATCTCCCTGCAGCAGGCGGTTCATCGGCTTGCCGCTGCCCAGGTCGCGGGCGATTTCCCACACCGCGTTTTGCTGGGCTGCGGTCAGCGCGAAGGGGAAGCGGGCGCGAATGCGCCCATCGAGCAGCTTGTCCAGCCGCATGACCGGCGCGGTGATGCGCCCCTCGCGCAGCCGCTTGCTGATCCCCAGTCCCACCTGCATGAGCATCAGCTCGTCATAAATAATCCGCCGGCGGGCGCGCATCGCCTCGTTCAAATCCTTGGGCAAATGGATCGCCCGATACGCCTCCCGTCGCGGCAGCACGCCGCGTTTGGCCAGCAGCGCCGGGTCAAACCATTCCTCCACCTCCGCCAGCGCATCCCCGAGATTCTGCTCGACGATTTTCTGGATCAACTCCGAAGGCAGCCGCAGCGAGGCGGGGTAGACGGGGCGGAACTTGGCTTCTTCGATACGCGCGGTGTCGCCGTCCACGACCTCCCACTTGGCCTGCACCATCCTGGGAATGTTGCGGAAGAACGAGACCTTCCCCTGCACGCGCACGGTCATCCCTGGGTGGATGCGCCCGCGGAGGTACGCGCCGTGGAACCAGGTGAGGCTGAGCTTCTCGGTGCCGTCGTCGAGCGTGGCCTCGAACCGCGGCCGCGGGCGCGAGGGGATGTAATCGACGGCCACCACTTCCCCGCGAACGGTCTGGATTTGATTATCGACAAGCTGCGAGATCGGCAGCTCGGAGGATTCGAATTGATAGTCGCGCGGGAAGTATTCCAGCAGGTCGCCCAGCGTCTTCACGCCCAGTGCATGAAACACTTTGGCCCGAGTGCTCCCGACGAGCGGAACAGACTCGATCGGCCGCAGCAGCGCGGAAGAAGTTGGGGCCAGTGCAGCAGCGCCGCTCATGGGATGGGATAGCCGCGGGGCACAACCCGGCGAACGCCGCCGGGCTCAACGTGCAATATGAAGAGAAGCCCCGTCCGCTCTCCCGGCATTCTACCCGCCCCGCGCCCGCTCTTCACTCCGCCCTCTGTACCCGTGCAGGCACCCACTCTTCATTCTGCACTCTGCACTCTGCACTTAATCCGCTCCCCACCCCTCCTGCCCAATGAGCTTCACAAATCGGCACGGGCAGATGTCCGTGACTTGCAGTTCCGTCCCGTTCCTGCGGACTTCCACCAGCATCTGTCGGCTCAACGGCCCGACGGGCAGCACGGCCACGCCGCCATTCTTGAGCTGGCCGAGCAGCAGTTCCCGCGGCAGTTCCGGTGCCCCGGCGGTAATCAACACTCGGTCAAACGGCGCTTCCTTCAACCACCCAAGCGTGCCGTCAGCATAGAGGTAGTGAACATTGCGGATGCCAAGCGACATCAGCCGCTCAAACGCCTCGTCCAGCAGCGGCTTCACGCGCTCGATGGTCCAGACTTCCCCCGCGAGCTTGGCGAGCACGGCGGTTTGGTAGCCGCTGCCGGTGCCCAGCTCGAGAACGCGGTGATGGGCCTGTACGTCCAGGCGCTGGGACATCAGCGCGACGATGTGCATCGTGCTGATCGTCTGCCCGTGCCCGATGGCGGCGGGGCGGTCGGCGTAGGCATCCGGCCGCGTCTCATCATTGAAAAAAGGTTCCCGCGGCACCGCCCGCAGCGCCGCCAGAACGCGGTCGTCGCGGATGCCCCGGTCCACGACCTGTTGCTGAATCATCCGCTCGAGCGGAGAGGATGCTTTGACGTTTACTTCATTCATTGAGGATTCCACATCCCATTCTACGCAGAATATCCGCCGGAGTGCGATGCCCAGCCGCAGATTCCTACGCACCCGGTGGGACTGACCTTCCTGTCTGCCTGCGGAGATGGGGCAGACAATATTCTCGGGCTGGATGGTGGGACGGACATTCTTGTCTGTCGTCCTTAGGTGGGACAGACATTCTTGTCTGTCGCGAGTCTGCGGGCGGGGGCATTCCTGCCCCCGAGCGGACTCGCAACAACGCTTCGGGTCGGCTCGGGAGGGCAGGAATGCCCTCCACTCGCCAACCCGACGACAGACAAGAATGTCTGTCCCACCAGTAACCAATGCCCTTCATTCCCTGCCCCGACACCGCCCAGGCCGTCTGCCCATAACCAACGAATGCGACCTCTCGCCGTTTGACCCTCACCCCGCTCGCGCGGCATAATCCCGCAAGCAATGTCCCGCACCCGACCGGCCCCGGCCGCTACAAACCGGCCCATCGTCACGCTGACCACCGACTTCGGCACCCGCGACTTTTACGCGGCGGCCATGAAGGCGGTTCTCATTGGCCATTGCCCCGCCGTGCGCCTCATCGACGTCACCCACGATATCCCCCGCCACGATCTGCTCTGCGGCTCCATCACCCTCGAGCGTGCGGTCGACGGCTTCCCGCCCCGCACCGTACACCTTGCCGTGGTCGATCCCGGCGTCGGCACGGATCGGCGGATCCTGATTGCCGAGCTGAAAAACCAGTGGATCGTCTGCCCCGACAACGGCCTGATCACCTGGGCCTGGCGTCGGCTGGGCCCCGGCCATGCGTACGAGCTGACCTGGCGGCCGGAAGGGCCGGTCAGCAACACGTTTCATGGTCGCGACATCATGGCCCCAGCCGCCGGGATGCTGGCCGACGGCACGCCCGTGCGCGACCTGGCCCGGCCGATCGACGACCCCATCCTGCTCGACGTCACCCCGGCCACCCCGGCCGACCGCGCCGCCCGCGTGATCCACATCGATCAGTTCGGCAACGCCACCACCAACATCGGCCACGAAGCGCTCGCATCTTTCGCCAACAAAGTGATCCGCGTCCGCAACCGCACGGTGGGCAAGCTCCGCCGCACCTACTGGGACGTCGCCCCCGGCAAGCCGCTGGCCCTGATAGGCAGCAGCGGATTGCTCGAAATCGCCGTCCGCGACGGCTCGGCGCAGGACGCGTTGAAGCTCAAGGTGGGGGATGAGGTGCGCGGGGAGGGGTAGCCTCTTGGCCGCGATGGTCATTTGTCCTTTGTCTTTAGTCCTTTGTCCCTGGTCATTCGCGATCGCGGCTTGGAGACGGTTTCACCCCTTACCGTGGCACGGGCGGCCCGCCCGTGTTCTTGCCGCGATAGCAGCGAATTCATGGGCTATTTCGCCCATGCCACAAAAGATCTGAGGCCGCAACTTCGTCCCGTCAATCGCAGGAACATACAAATGACAAAGAACGACTGACCACTGACAACCGACAACTCTCCCTTATTATCCTAACGATGCCCCACTCCACCAATCAGCTGCGGGACCTCGACCGCCGACACGTCTGGCACCCCTTCACGCACATGCGGCAATGGATCGATGGCGATCCGCTGGTCATCACCGCCGCCCAAGGAATGCACCTCATCGACAGCGACGGCAACCGCTACCTCGACGCCGTCTCCAGCCTGTGGTGCAACGTCCACGGCCACCGCGTCCCCGAGATCGACGCCGCGGTGCGGGCCCAGCTCGACAAAGTCGCACACACCACCATGCTCGGCCTCGCCAGCGAGCCGGCCACGCTCCTGGCCGAGCGGCTGATGCGCCTCGTCCCGCAGAACCTCAAAAAAGTCTTTTACAGCGACAGCGGTGCGACCGCGACCGAGGTCGCCTTCAAATTGGCGGCGCAATATTGGTTCAACGTCGGGCGGCCGGAGAAAAATGCCTTCGTCGGTTTCGCGGACGCCTACCACGGCGACACCGTCGGCGCGATGTCCGTCGGCCGCATGCCGGCATTCCACGCGCCGCATTTCCCCATGCTCTTCCCGGCCCATTTTGCGCCCTCGCCCTATGTCTACCGCAGCGATTCGCCGGGCGACCCGCAGGCGGTCAGCCGCCAGTGCCTGGCCGCGCTGGACCGCATTCTCACCGAGCACGGCCCGTCCATCGCGGCCGTCTGCCTCGAGCCCATCGTCCAGGGGGCCGGCGGAATTATCGTCCACCCCGAAGGCTTCCTCCGTGGCGTAGCCGACCTCGCCCGCCGGCACGACGTGCTGCTGATCGCGGACGAAGTCGCCGTCGGCTTCGGCCGCACCGGCAGGATGTTCGCCTGCGAGCACGAGGGCGTCGAACCGGATTTGATGTGCGTGGCCAAGGGAATCACCGGCGGATATTTGCCGCTCGCCGCGACGTTCGCCACGCAGAAAATCTTCGACGCCTTCCTGGGCGAGCCATGGGAAGGCAGGACCTTCTTCCACGGCCACACCTACACCGGCAACCCCCTCGCCGCCGCGGCGGCGCTCGCATCGCTCGACCTGTTCGACAAAAACAATGTCGTCGCAGGCGTGCAGAAAAAATCCACCGACCTCGCCAAAATGCTCGCCCCCCTGCGCGATCTCCCCCACGTCGGCGACATCCGGCAAAAGGGTTTCATGGTCGGCATCGAGCTGGTCGCCGACAAGGAAACCCGCCGGCCCTTCGATCCCAAACGCCGCGTCGGCGCACAAGTCTGCCTCGCCTGCCGCCAGCACGGCGTGATCGTCCGCCCGCTGGGGGATGTGATCGTCCTCATGCCGCCGCTGGCAATGGGAGTGGAAGATCTGCGCAAAATCGTGGCGGCGGTGGAAGCGGAAATTGCAAAATTGACTTGAGATACGGAAGGCGCCCCGCCCCGCAACGTCGCTGGAAGACACCCCGCCGTGACGGCCGCGACCCTACTCCCTCGCCCTCGTCCTCGGGGGAGAGGGCAGGGGTGAGGGGCCGAGTGTCAAGTTGTGTGATTCGCAAAGAAGGCCGTGTAGGGTGGGCGTACCCGCCCACCATTTGACACGCAAACCGTCGGGGAACGGTGGGCGAGTACGCCCACCCTACGTGGTTGGCATTCCTGCGCAGCTCGACGTTCCGCCCCTCACCTATCCTTCTCCCCGGGTACGAGAGAGAGGGGACCTGAGCGGCACGCCCGGGCTCTAAAGAGTCGCGGAGCATTTCAAATGGGTAGAACTAATTCCCGCGCGCTCGCATCTTTTCTCAAAGCGGCCTCCGCGTTAGGCTTTTCCATCGCGTCATCTCTTTCAGCTAGTTATTGAAGCGGGAATCTTCATGGAAATTCTCTCCTTCGGCCGACGCCTCAGTATCCTTTCGGCCATCTTCGCGGGGGCGTCGGCTATCCTGTCTGCACCCGTCGCCCGGGCCGCTCCCGATCCTCCCGCGGTTTCCGCGAGTCAGCCCGCCCACCCCGGCGACTTCACGCTGCGCGATCACGATGTCGTCGCATTTCTCGGCGGCGATTGGGTCGTGCAGGAACTGGAGACGGGGCACTTCGAGTCGCTCTTGGCCGCGGCGTTCCCCGGTCGTGGCGTTCGGTTTCGCAACCTGGGGTGGGAGGGGGATACGGTGTTCGAGCAGCCGCGGGATGTGAATTTCCCCGGGGTTTTGGACGAGCTGAAACGCGTGGGGGCGGGGGTCGTCTTTCTCGAGTTCGGCCGGCAGGAGTCGCGCGCGGGAAAGGATGGGCTCGCGGCGTTTGTTACGGCCTACGAGAAATTGTGCGGCGCGGTGAGCAAGCAGTCGCCCCGGCTGGTGCTTGTTACGCCGCCGCCGGACGATGCGGTGCCCGGCATCGATTCCCACGCCCGTGCCGCCGACCTGCGGCTGTACGCATCGGCAATCCGGGAACTGGCGAAACGGCGCGGCTACCCGTGCGCGGATGTGTTTTCGGAGATAGGGGGAAATGACGCCCCTTCGCCTGATCCGCTGACCGACCACGGCATGCCCACCGTCCGCGGCGCGGCCCGCGTGGCGTTGGCCGAAGCGCGCCAAGTCGGCCTCGGCGCAACCGCGGACGCGGCGGCGAAGGGAAAAACGCCGGTGGACCAGGAGGGGCGGTGGGATGCGCCGCCGATGGAAGCCCTTCGACAGGCGGTCCTCGCCAAGAACCGCCTCTGGTTCCGCTATCGGCGGCCGACGAACTGGGCGTTCCTGGGGGGCGACCGCACCAGCGTCCCCAGCAGCCGCGATCATCGCGATCCGTCGATCCGCTGGTTCCCGTCCGAGATGGAGCAATATGTCCCGCTGATCGAACAGGCCGAGGCCCGGGCCGACGAGTTGGCCCGCGCCGCGAGGGAAGCACGATGAACAGCCGACATTGCCTTTCGCTGATATTTGCCCTCGCAGCTTCGCTCGTCGCGATTCACCGAGCGCCCTGTGCGGATGCCGCGCCGGACCCGGATGATCCCGCCGCGGAGCGGGCGACGTTTAAAGTGGCCAAGGGGTTCGAAGTCGAGCTGTTCGCATCGGAGAAGGACGGCGTCGTTAAACCGATCCAGATTCGTTTCGACGCGCGGGGGCGGATGTGGGTCGTGCAGAGCAGTTCCTACCCACAGCCCAAGCCCGGCGAAGTGCCCGATGACAAGGTGCTGATCCTCGAAGACACGACCGGCTCCGGCCGGTGCGACAAGGTCACCGTCTTCTCCGGCGGCCTGACGATCCCCACCGGCGTCGAGCTGGGCGACGGCGGCGCGTATGTGGGCGCGGGGACCAAACTCTGGTTCCTCAAGGACACCCACGGCGGCGATACAGCCGACGATCGGCGGATCGTGCTGCGCGGCTTCGGTACCGGCGACACGCACCAGACGCTCAACTCCTTCGCCTGGGGGCCCGGCGGGGAACTGTGGATGTGCCAGGGGCTCAGCGTCCGCTCGCGCGTCGAAACGCCGTTCGGAATCCGCTCGCTCAGCGGCGCGGGAATCTGGCGGCTCGACGTACACACCCTGCACCTCGAGCCCTTCTTCGGCGGCGCGGCCGAGCCGCAGAACCCATGGGGATTCGTCTTCACCGATTTCGGCGAGCAGATCGTCCTTGCCGGGAACAACAGCTCGCCCTTTTACGCGGCCCCCGGTCTCACCTCCGCCCACCACGAGGCCGGCCCCAAACTGATTTGGCCGCAGGGAAGCGGCCGAAAAGTCAGCGGCGGCGACATCGTCGGCACCGCCCACTGGCCCGACTCCTGGCAAGGCGCATTGCTCATGGGCGGGTACATCAACAACGCCGTGTGGGCGCTCGACATCAAGGACGACGGCGCGGGCTTCCGCCTGGAGGACCGCCCGGCGCTCATTACGTCCACGAGCCAGAGCTTCCGCCCGGTGGACGTCAAGTTCGGCCCTGACGGTGCGCTCTACATTTGCGACTGGTACAACCCGATTATCGGCCATTACCAAGCCAGTTTCCGCGACCCGCGGCGCGACCAGGCCCATGGCCGCATCTGGCGCGTGACCGCGACCGGCCGCCCGCTGACCAAGCGGCCGGAATTGACCGGGGCTACGCTGCCGCAGCTTCTCGATGATCTCGAATCGCACGACCGCTGGACGCGGCATTTCGCCAAGCGCGAGCTTTCCAGCCGGCCCGTGGGGCAGGTGATACCCGCCGTGCGAGCCTGGGCCGCGGAACCGGGCCGCTCGGACCTGGGTCTGACCGAGGCGCTGGGTGTTTTCAAAAGCCACGCCGCGGTCGAGCCCGAGTTGCTCACGCGGCTGTGCCATGCCCACACGCCCGGCGCACGCGCCTACGCGGCGGGCGCGGTCGGCGGGTGGGCCGACCGTCTTGCCGACCCGCTGTCACTTCTCGCGCCGCTCGTGGCGGACGAAGACCCGCGGGTTCGGGTGCGGGCGGTCGTCTCCTGCTCGTACATTGCCTCCCCGGGCGCGGTCGGCGTGGCCCTTGGGGCGGTCGAGCGGCCGGTGGACGAGTTCACGCGGTATGCGCTGGATCAGACGGTCTACGCGCTCAAGCCGCAATGGATTGCAGCGTTGAAGGGCGGCACACTGAACCTGGGCGGCGCGGATCCCGCGGCGCGATTGAGCGCACTCGTCCGTTTCGACGGCACGCCGGACACGGTTGAGGCGTTGCGCGACCTGCTCCGCCGCGGGCCGGCGGATGCGCCCGGCCGCGAAGGATTCCTCCGCTTGTTAGCGGACGTAGGCAATGCCGATGACCTCGTGACCGTCTTGAAAACTCCCGATCCCGCGCAGCTCGCGCGGTTGTTGCCGGCGATAGCCGAGGCCGCGGAACGGCGGAACGTGCGCCCGCCCGGCGACCTTGCCGCGATCGTGACCGATCTGCTCGCTCGGCCGGAAGAAACGGTACGTGCCGGCGCGCCGGGACTGGCCGCGGCGTGGAATCTCCAATCCCTGCGCGGGGTAATGGAATCCCTGGCCCGCGACACGAAGCAACCTGCGGGCGTCCGCAGAGCCGCAGTGTTGGCATTGCCCCGGCTGGGCTCGACCGAAAGCCGCGAGGCGCTCCTGGCGCTCGCTGGTGATCCCAACCCGCCTCCCCTGCGCGCCGCGTCCATCGATGCTCTTGGCGCGGTCGATCCACAAGCCGCCGCGGCGCAGGCCGCGGCATGGCTCGCCCCGGCGGGGCACGCCGACGACGCCACGGCCGAGGAATTGTTCCGAGCGTTGCTCAAACGCCCGAAGGCTGCCGCGGCACTCCCCGGTGCGCTCACCGCCACCGCGCCATCGGCGGACGCCGCGAAGATTGGGCTCCGCATCGCTTCGTCGTTGGGCAGTCGCGACGAAGCGTTGGCGGCGGCGCTCAGCGCCGCCGCGGGATTGAACCGGACCGCCACTTTGATGACCCCGGCGGAGGTAGAGGCGTTCGCCGCGGACGCCAAGGCGCACGGAGACTCCGCCCGTGGCGCGAAAATCTTCGCTCGCCCCGAACTCAGCTGCATGACCTGTCATTCGATGAACGGCAAGGGCGGCCACATCGGCCCCGACCTGGGCAATCTGGGCACCGCCCAAACCGTCGAGTTC
>JAQGHP010000537.1 GCA_028288775.1 Phycisphaerales bacterium
CTGCCAAAGCCCGCGCGGGCAGAGCATTTGTTTACCGCGTTTGGCGCGGCAAAAGCCCGCTCAACCTCTACCGTTTAGCCGCCCCGCTTGCGGGGCGATTGTCTTTCGCTGAAGCGAAACGCGCCCGCAAGCGGGGCGGCTAAACGGTAGAGGTTGAGCGGGCTTTTGCCGCGCCAAACGCGGTAAACAAATGCTCTGCCCGCGCGGGCTTTGGCAGCGCGGGAAGCAGTAGCCAGTCACGTCCAGTTACCGCGGCAAATTCGCGCGGAAGTAACGCAGCCAGTTTTCACCAAGGATTCCGCGTACCGCGTCATCATTGAAGCCCCCGGCGGACAGGGCGTCCGCCAGGCGGGGGAGGTCGGCGGAGGTGCGGATTTCCTCGGGGATTTGCTCGCGGCCCAGGCCGCCATCCATGTCGGTGCCGAGGCCCACGTGGCGGGCGTCGCCGGCCACGTCGCACAGGTGCTTCACGTGACGCACGACGTCCGCCAGCGTGGCCCGGCGGCGGCCTTGCTCCTCGGGGGGGAGAAGGAACTTGTCGAAGAAATTGATGCCGATGATTCCGTCCCGGCGGAAGAGGGCGCGGGCCATGTCGTCGGAAAGTTGACGATCGGTCGGGACGATCGCACGGCAGTTGGAGTGCGAGGCTATCACGGGGCCACCGCTGATATCCAGCAGTTGCCAGAACGATTCCTCGGCCAGGTGCGAGGCGTCGTGGATGATGCCCAAGCGGTCGAATTCGCGGACGAGCGCGACGCCCTCGGGCGTGAGCGGGCCGGGCGCACCAGTGCCCCCGGCGTAGCGCGTGCGCTTCCAGGCGAGGCCGACGATCCGCAGGCCGGCGTCGAACCAACCCTGGACTTCGTCGATCGATCGGATCGGGTCGGCGCCCTCCAGGAGCAGCAGGGCGGGCTGCGCCTCGGCGGCCCGCGCGCCAGGGGCACGGGCGGCCCGCCCGGGGTCCGGAGAATTCTGGGCAAGGGGCGCGCCCGAATCATTCGTGGGAACCGGCAGTTCATCCCGCCGGGTGACGAAACGCATGCGCGCCTCGCGCGCCTGGAGCTTGTACCAGTCGAGTTGCTGGCGGGCGGCGAAGGCGGCTTCGTCGGCGGTGTGGTAGCCGGGCTCAGTGGGGAGAGCCGGCATGCAGAAGATTGTCGCGCAGATTAGCCCGACGCCGCCAGCGCGGAGATCGGGCAGGCCCACGCTCGGGATGCCTTCCTGATCAGGCACCTGCTCGGCGGCGGGGCGCGTGACGTCGCGGCCGCGGAGGGCGTTGTAGGCCAGATCGAGATGGGCGTCGACGATGAACACGGGGCCTCCCTGCGAAACGAGGACTTCGGATTTTGAATCTGAGATTTCAGATCTCAGATTCGGAATGTGGCGCTACTTCTCTCCGAATTTTCCGGGCAAATACTTCTGTATCCGAGGCCATATGCCGCGGAGGGGTGGGAACGCCGGCCCTCGGGCGGGGGGCGGGGCGATGGGGGAGTGGTGATAGTAGCGGATCGCCCGGGCGCCGATCGCGCCGACCTCGAGCCAGTTCCAACCCGCGCCAATCCCCATGCCGATGAGCGGCACCGCCTTGCGAGTCAGGGCTTCGCGCGGGATGGCCCGGCCGATGTAACGGGCGGCGAGGCGGGTGAGCGTGCGGAGCGTATCTTCCGTGACGTACTTGCGGAGGGCTTGCTGGGAGAGGCGTTCGCCGGCGCGGATGCCCATCTGTCGGAGCATCTGGCTGGCGGCGGCGGGGAAGACCACACCAATCACGTCGGCCCGAAGGGCTTGGGGGTCGCCGAGCGAAACGGGATCGAGCAGTGCGCCGATGGTGCCGACGAGCGTGCCTTCGATCCGCAGGACCGCGGCCATGTCTGCGAACGCCGCGGGGATCATCGTGAGGGGACTGGACGCGGCCCCGGTCGCCGCCCC
The DNA here is from genome assembly GCA_028288775.1 of Phycisphaerales bacterium. Classification (GTDB taxonomy): domain Bacteria; phylum Planctomycetota; class Phycisphaerae; order Tepidisphaerales; family Tepidisphaeraceae; genus RYN-428. The sequence goes on from JAQGHP010000537.1 coordinate 1,930, forward strand.
CGCGATGGCCGCCCGGCGCTTGGCCGTGCGGATGGCGTGGAGCGCGAGTTCGTCGGCGGAAAAATCGGGATGGGCTGCGCGCAGCTCCGCGGCCAAGTCGCGGCACCGCTGGGCATCGGGCAATACCCGCACGAGAAGGGATTCAAAGTTCATGGACGGCGCTCCTTCACGCGTTGGCCCCGCAGCACTTCTTGTACTTCTTGCCGCTGCCGCAGGGGCAGGGATCGTTGCGGCCGACCTTGGGCGACTCCCGGCGGATGGGCGCGGTGGGGGCGTAGCTGGGCTCGGCGAGCTCAACCACGGGGGCCTTGTACATTTCAGGGTCGAACGGCTCGTCGGGCTCTTCCGATTTGGCCTCCTCACCGCGGCGCGAGCCTTTCAGCACCCATAGTTTACGATAGGCCCGGTCGTGCTTCTCCATAAGTGCCGCCACCGATTTCTGCACTCGCGCACGTTCGGTGATGGCGTGCTCGCGCCACTCCGGAAGCTCGGGAGGCGCGTAGCCGGTCAAATCCGCGACCACGGACAATTCATCGCGCAGGTCGACGATGGATTTGAAGTATCGCCCGTCGAGAATCATCTGGCGGAGCGTCTCCAGCGCACCGGGCTCGGTCGGGCACAGCGAGCAAAGCGAGATCGCGAGGAAACTGCGCAACTCTTCATCCGTCTCATGCCCGAGTAGCCGCGTCGCGGCAAGCTCGGATTCGGTGCGCTTAGTTCGGGTGAGAATGTCGGTGACGGAGAGGCGGAACCCCCAACCCTCGGTGGGATACGCGACAGCGAGCTTTTCGATAACTTCAATCGTCCCGATCCGACTGAGGGCGTCGCAGGCGGCTTCGTTGACCCAGTCTCCCTGTTCGGGGCGCAGACGCCAAATCGCCTCGTCCACTGCCTCGGGGAGGCGGAGCCTGCCGGCAAGCTCCACGTAGAACTCAAAGCGCGCCTCCGCCTCGCCGTGGTCGCGCAATGCCTCGATGACTTTTGGCGATGTGAACTCGGGATGAAAGGCGAGCGCCTCCATCAGATTGGCGGCAGGGCCCTCCAAATCATCCGGATCTTCCGAATCGGAGTCGAGCGCATCGGCGACGTCGTGCAGCCGACGCCATAGCTCCTCCGGCTCCGTCTCGAAAAGGGTAACCCGCGCCAGGAGATCGATGAGGACATGATCGGGGATCTGCGGCATCACCCCGATGCGTTCCCAGTTCTTCTTGAGCCGCGGCAGCTCCAATTGTTGCAGTGCCTTGAGAAGGTCGTAGCGGACGTCGAAATCGGATTCGCGCTCCAGGGCATCCAGTAGCCGCCCGGTCGAGGTGTCGGTCGCGGGTAGGTCCGGAAGCTTCGATGCCCAACTGAGCCCCGGCTCGCGGTAGCCGAAGCGGTCGATCGACCGCCAGATGTCATCCGCGGTGGCGGGCGACGGGTCGCCGGCCTCGACCAGATATCGCAGCGCGAAGCCGCGTACGGCCTGGTCTTCGTGCGTGAGGAATGGGATCATTTTCTCGGGCAGGTACATGTTGGCCTTCCGCTGATTATCAAGACCGCCGGCCTCACAAACGATAGGCGGCGGAGGGGGCATCCGCCGGGCATTTTGCCCGGCGGGTCCGCAGTTGCAAATCGAGCCAATGGGTAGGGGCGCAGTGCGATCAAAAGGGGACGCGAATTGGCGCAAAGGCGGCCTCAAGTGGACGGGGGCGAAGGTCCGATAAATCCCAGAGATGCTCGATCGTCTACTCAACGC
>JAQGHP010000540.1 GCA_028288775.1 Phycisphaerales bacterium
CGGGGCGGTAGAAGCGGTCGCGGACGATGGAGTAGCGGGCGCTGTATTCGTTGACGTTCGCGGTGCGGTGGCGGATCCACTGGCGGGCGATGAAGATCGGCATCACGTGGTGGAACTTGAATTCGATCATCTCGAACGGCGTGGTGTGGCGGTGCCGGGTGAGGTAACGAATCAGCCCGCGGTCCTCATTCACCTGCTTCGTGCCTTCGCCATAGCTGACGCGGGCCGCCTGCACGATTGCAAAGTCCGCGGTTTTACCGACCGGCGCCATGCGGGGCATCACGTCGCACAGGGCCACGAGGCCGTGGTCGTGGACCTTGATCTCCCACCGCGCACAGCCGCCCATCACGTCGTACATTTCGCCCTCGAAGGGCTTGCGCTCTATTCGATTTTCCGGGGTCGCACTGCTCATGGGGAAGGATGATAACGGTGCGGGGCGGATTTCCCAGCCCGCAGAGGACGATCGACAAAGTGCACGAAAATTTCCCGCTCAAGCCGATTCAATCGCCGACTCGCGGATGGCGGAAGGCTCGGGCTCGTGCGGGGCGGGTTGACGCAACACGAGGGTCCAGATCCCCATGGCAAACGCGATCACCCCGGCGGTAATGAACTGCCCCGTGTGCCGCATGAGCGGATACGTCGCCCCCGCGATGATCGGGCCGATCACCCGCGCGAGGCTGCTCAAGCCGTGATAGAGCCCGAAGACCACGCCCTGGTCGCGCGGGTCGCTGAACTTGGAAATTAGCGACGACGACGTCGGCCCCTGGATGCTGCGCCCGGTTGCATTCAAAGCGCCGGTAAGCAGGAGTAATCCCAAGGCAGGCGCAAAAGCCGTCGGCCAATGCTCGACGCCGAAATATCCGATCATCCCGGTCGCCACGAGCAGTGGCCCAACGATCGACAGCGGCCAGTCGCCAAACCTCTTGGTCAACTTGCCGATGAGCCCGCCCTGCACGATGGCGATGATCACGCCGATAAAGGCGAAGTACCATCCCACCTGCCTTTCACCCCAGTAAAAGAAGCGGTTGCCGTTGAGAAAGAGCCCCACCGTGCTTTCCATCATGACGAATGCCGCCATGAGGAAGAACGAGATCGCCAGCAACTGCACAAGCACCGGCCGCCTCAAGACCGGAAGGAAGCGGCTGGGGTGCAGCCATGCCTCGGCTTCGGTCGGCTTGTGGACGCGGCTCTCCTTCAACTTGATGAGCGAGAGAATCGCGGCCACCGCACTGAACGCCGCGGCGAAATATGCGGGGATGCTCACATGCACCGCCCCGAGCACCCCGCCCAGAAACGGCCCGACGCTGAATCCGATTCCGAACGCCGCCCCGATCAACCCCATCCCCTTTGCGCGATTCTCCCGCGTCGTGACGTCGCTGATGTAAGCCTGGGCGGTGGAGATGTTCCCGCCGCTGAACCCGTCGATGATGCGCGAGACGTAGACGAGGGCGATCATCGTTCCCGGGTGCCGCCAGTGGAATTGCGTGGCGATCCCCAGTAGCAGATACCCGATGACGCTCCCGAACTGCGAAAACGCCAGCACCGGCCGCCGGCCGATGCGGTCGCTCAGCGCCCCGAGGATGGGGGCGCCGATGAACTGGCAAATCGAATAGAGCGAGAACAGCAGCGTCACCTTGAACGGGTGATCCTGCGGCGTCTTCACGTAAAAGGGCAGCAGCGGGATGATGATCCCGAACCCCAGAAGGTCCATGAAAACGATGAGGAAAATGGTCCCCAGCGCCCCCTTGGGCGGACCGGCGGGCTCGCTTGGGGAAGGTTCGGGAGACTGATAATCGAGCGGGGTACTTTCGGACATAGGGCAAGCGTTATACGGGGGAAGCGCGGCGAGAGAAAGCACACACGGGTCGGGGCCGCCAAATGGAATATGGCGCTTTGTGGCGGAGATGGAAGAATACCCGGCAGAAGCCCGGTGCCACGTGGCACCGCCCTTCCGGGCAGTGGAGCCTCCCGCCTTCATCGGCCTCGAGCGTTCATCGAGATTTCATCCGCGGCGATTAAGTTTGGGCCATGCGGTCCGGGGCGTCTGGCCCGCTTGCGATGGTCGTGCGAGAATGAAGGAGTTCTTATGTCGAGGCGTTGGATAATTGCGTCGCTGTTGGGCCTGGGCATTGCGGGAGCCTCTGCCGCGGTCGTGAGGGCCGAGGAAGACAACGAAGTGAAGGTGAAGATCGAGGAGGTTCCCGCGGCGGTGCGGGCAACGCTCATTCGGGAATCGGCCGGCGCGAAGGAACCGATCAAGTCGGTGGACAAAGAGGCGAGCAAGAAAGATAAGAAAGTCGTTTACGAAGCGGACGTGGTCATCGACGGCAAGAACTACGAGATCAAGGTCGCCGAGGACGGCTCGCTCATCAGCAAGAAGCTCGATGAGGAAGAGGACGAAAAGGACGCGAAGGATAAGAAGGAAAAGAAGTAAGGCCGTCGCCTTGCGAAGTTTGAACGAGTCCATGCCGGGGCCCACTGCAGTCGGCCCCGGCCTTTTGCGATGGATGCGATGCGCGTTCTCCTGATCGAAGACTACGAACTGCTCCGCGATTCCGTCGCGCAGGGGCTGCGCGAGGCGGGATTTGCCGTGGACACCGCGGCCGACGGGGACGCGGGGTTCTGGTACGCGAAGGCCAATACCTACGACGTCATCATCCTCGACTTGATGCTGCCGGGCATTGACGGGCTCACGCTCCTCAAGCGCCTGCGGGCCGCGGACACGCGCACGCACGTCATCATCGTCACCGCGAAGGACACTCCGCCTGACCGCATCAAGGGGCTGGACCTGGGGGCGGACGATTACCTCGTCAAGCCGTTCGTGTTCGCCGAGCTGTTGGCACGCGTTCGGGCGCTGGTGCGCCGGGCGTACGGCGCGAAAGCGCCTGTCATTCAAGTACAGGACATGGAGCTGGACTCGGCGACGCGCAAGGTCCGGCGGGCGGGCCGGGAGATCGAACTCACGGCCCGCGAATACGCACTCCTGGAATTCCTGGCCCTCCGCGCCGGGGAAGTCGTTACACGGACCGACATCTGGGAGCGGCTGTACGAGTTCAATTCCGCCGCCGACAGCAACGTGGTGGACGTGTTCATTGGGCACCTGCGCAAAAAAGTCGAAGGCCCCGGCCTCCCCCGCCTGATCCACACGCGGCGGGGACACGGGTACGTGCTCGGAGGCGAAGAGTGATGCGGTCGCTGCAATCCCGATTGCTGCTGGGCACGGCCGTGGCCACGCCCACGCTCTTCGCCATCGCGGGGTTCATCCTATATTTAGCGGTGCGCGCCGTGTTGATCGGGGAGTTCGACGGCACGCTCGACACCAAGGCGCGTGCGCTGGCCTCGGTGACGGAGCGGAAGAATGGCCGGCTTCGCCTCGAATGGGACGAGGCGCAGATGCCGGAATTCTCGACGGCAAAGCGCCCCGACTACTTCGAGGTTTGGGCCGACCGCAAACCAGTCGCCCGTGCCGACTCGTTGCGGGGCGGCGACCTGTCGTTCCCCGCCGAGATTACGCAAAAATTATCGCACCAGTTCATCACGCTGCCCGACGGACGCGCGGGCAGGCAAGTCGCCTTTCAGTATGAGCCGCATCGCGACGAGGACGAATCTGAGCGCGATTCCGCAGCGACTGCGGGGGCAGGCTCGGGTGCAGTGCTCGTCGTCGCGCGTGAGACCGCGGGGTTGGACCGCGTGCTCACGAGATTGCAATGGCTGCTGGCCGCGGTCTGCGGGGCGGCGACGATCTCGGCGATCGGCGTGATGGCGTGGGTGGTGCGCGCGGGCCTGCGGCCGGTGGTCGGCGTGGCCGGGCGAATCTCCCGCGTCGGTATCTCCAGCCTTTCCGACCGCATCGCGCCCCAGGGCGTTCCCGCGGAACTGATGCCCATCGTCGATCGCCTCAACGAGCTGCTGGCACGTCTGGAAGGCGCTTTCGCGCGGGAAAAATCGTTCACTGCGGACGTGGCGCACGAACTACGCACGCCGCTGGCCGGACTGGAAACCGCGCTGGAGGTGTGCGCCTCCCGCCCGCGCGAGCCATCCGCTTACGAACGGGTCATCAACTCATGCCTCCGCACGACTCGGGCAATGCACGCGATGGTCGATACGCTGTTGCTGCTGGCCCGCGCGGACGCCCGGCAACTCACCGCGTCCCGGGAAACCGTGGACGTCGGGAAGCTCTTGCAAGAATGCTGGAACGCCCACGAGCCCGTCGCCTCGAAGCGCGCGCTGCGGGTTGAATGGGACCTGGCCCCGACGGAGCTGGCAACGGACCGGGACAAACTGCGGGTCGTGCTGAGCAACCTTCTTGAAAATGCGGTGAGCTATGCCGACGTTGGGGGCGTCGTCCGCATTGCGGTACGCGGTTTGGCCGCGGGGGCGCAAGTCACGATTCGCAACACCGGCAGCCGCGTGTCGGCGGAGGAGGCTGCGCAGGTGTTCGAGCGTTTTTGGCGCGGCGACGCCGCCCGCACCGATGCCGGCAAACACGCGGGCCTGGGGCTTTCGCTCTGCCAGAAAATCATGGAAGTATTGGGCGGGGAAATCGCCGTCACCTCGGAAAAGGGAGGGGAATTCAAGGTGATACTGGTTTTGCCGAATCTGCTCCCTCGAAGCGATCAATCGAGCGGCGCCAGCCCAGCCCGCGCGGCGCCTGAAATAGAATTCGCGACACAAGATTCCAAATGACCGCACATGATTGTGGCGCAGGCTTTCAGCCTGCGTCTGCAGCCTGAAAGGCTGCACCACAAGCATAAAAGCACGTACGAAACAGTCATTTTACCTCGCCGCCTGCCGCGCATACCTTTTCGCCCGGCGGACGACTTCGCGGACCTCGTCCTCCACCTTGTCGATGCGCTCACCCATCTGCATTCGCTTCAGATAATCCTGCACATTCCCCGCACGCCG
>JAQGHP010000556.1 GCA_028288775.1 Phycisphaerales bacterium
ACCAGTAGGTTCGGCTCCGCCGAACATTCCTGCGTGTCGAAGATATTCGCGACAGACAGTGATCTTCACTCTTGCGTCTTCGACAAGAAATGTTCGGCGGAGCCGAACCTACGGGGCCAACTTCCACCGCACCAGCGCCAGCGCTATCAACGCCCCCCCGATCATCGCCAGCACCGGCGTAAGCGACACCGGCCGCTGCGGCCATCGGAATTCGATCGGCCAAGTCTGCCGGAACGGGATGACCTGTCCGCCGGTCCTGCGGGCGAGTTTCTCCATCGCCTCGGCGTCATTCCCAATCGCGTCGAACTCGGGCGCGTACCGGCCGGCGACCGCGATCCGATCAACCGTCTGCCCGCCCACCCGAACCGCGGCGAACGCCGGGCTGCGCGGGGCGGCGAGTGAAAGCTCATACCGCCCCGGCCCGGTCTGCGGGAGTGCCATGCTCTTCGCGACTGTTGAAGATTCCGCTTCTTCGGAAAAATCCAGTTCGATCATTTCGTCATTGAGATAGCGTGTGCCGTCGATGGCATCCACGGTCACGCGCAGGCGCGTACCGGTATCCCATGTGACGCGGTAGCGCGGGTCGCGGGGAGGGCGGCCCGCCAACTGTGCGAGGGCTTCCGAAAGGGACACGCCCGGGTCAAATGCCAGCGCGAGCACGCGGCCTTCGCCGACGTTCCACCGCGCGCCGGCAACTACACGCTCCGATTCCTGCGCTGCTTCGGCCAACGGTGTTGCAGTGCTCTTTAACCAAGTGCGATTCCACGGAGACGCGGTCATGGGCTGCAACGACGCGAGGTCGCCCAGGAAATGAATCGGGAGTGGGCCTCGTCCAAGCAGCTTCGGGCTCGCGGCACGCATGAGTTTTTGGATGGCGTCCGTCCATTTCTGTGGGTCGAGCTGGCTGACGATCGTGCCGCCGGTGGCGCCGATGATGATCCGCAGAGCAGGAAGGCCGCTGCCTTCGCCGATGGCGAGTAGGTGGAGGTGGATGTTCTTCTTCTTCAGGGCCAGCGCCAGCCCGGCGGGGTCGTCGATTTGGGCATCCGCGTCCGTCATCAGTAGCAGTTGCTTGGGCAACGCGGGCTCGCTGCTTTCGGCGATTTCTTTGAGGACCTGATCGAGATTCGTCGGCCCGTGCGGGCCGGCCCCCGCGGGGGGAAGGGGCAGCCCGGCGGTCTGCTTCACGCTCTTTCCCGCTGACCACCACGTCAGCCGATCGGAGAAATTGCCCACGCTCAGCAGATCATCGGGCGGCAGGCGGGGGATCAATCTCACCAGCGCATCTGCGGCGTAGTGCCAGCGCGACGCACCGCCCTCGGCCTGCGCCATCGAACCGCTGCTGTCGGCGACAAGCATCCAATGTGTCGTCGGCTCCGGCGGCGTGGACGCCAGCGGCGACAGCGCTTCCAGCGCGCTCCCCGCGTACCCGCCCGCGGCAAAGGCGTGGTCGCCGCCCAGGATCGCCAGCCCTCCGCCCAGGTCGCGCACGTACTGGCGCAGCCGCTGTTGCTGGAGCGTGCTCAAGTCGCCCGCGGCTACGTTCTCCAGCACGATCACGGACGGCGCGAGATACGCCGCGGCGTCTGTCGGCAATGCGCCCGGCGCGAACGTACGCCAACCTTCTCCCGGGCTTGTCGCGCCTACCCACCACCGCTCACTGTGCCCGGCGGGGGACGCAAAGGCGGTGAGCTGATCGTTCTCGGGCCACGGATCGCCAGGCGCGAGACGCGCGGAGACGGCCGCCGCGTGTGGGTCGATGCTCCGGGCCAGGACGAAATTGCCGGCGGGCGCGGTGGCGGGCGCGGCGCCGGAAATTCCATCGAGAATCAGTCGGCGTGGATTGCCCGTGTTGCGGACCGAGACGGCTACGTCGCGTCCGCGGACTTCGAGGGATGCAATCGCGGCGTCGATCGGCGCATCGAGCGCAGGATCGGGCGCAATATATGTGGGCGATCCAGAGGCGGGGATCTCGAAGCGGCCGTCGCTGAACAGCAGCACCGCCGACGTCCCGGCGGGCGGGTGGTAGATGGTCCGTTCCGCGGGCATGTCGGGCAGTGGATCGCCCGCCGGCGCATCCTGCGCAACGTCTTGTGCAAAGTAGTAGACGCGATGGGGCGTGGTGCCCAGCAGGGAGGCGATTCGTTTGTCCAGCGCGGCCCGGTTGCGGTATCCCGCGGTCCGCGTGCTGGGGGAGAGATCGACCATGACCGCGACCTCACCCGCGCTCGGCCTCTGCCAGATGATGCCGCCCGCCGCCAGGCACAACAAAAGCGAACCTAACCCGCCGAGCCATACGGTCGCCCCCGGCAGGCCCGGGCGGCGCAGCACGAGGATCAGCCCGGCGACGGCAAGCCCGGCCAGCGCAATGGCAAGCATCGCGGGCGAGGCGAGGGAGATTGGCAATGCCATGGCTGTCATATGAGGTGCGGGAGCCCGATGAGGATGGTAATCGGCGGGGGAGATCGGCCGTGGGTCTGTGCAGTCCTTGCCCGCATGCGGCCGACTATTATGTAGTGGGTCCGTTCAAAAGGTCCGCTCGGTGCCACAGGTCGGCGTGTTCGCAGACCTATGCTTTTTTCGCGACTTGAGAAGCACAGGTCTCGGAGTACCGCGACCTGTGGCACCCGTCCTTCCAAACTGACCCTCTACCGATCGTTGGCCATTTCCCTTTTCCGCCCCGGCGGGATACAAGGGCCGGCGGTCGCTTGCGAAAGGAATCTACCCCATGGCGATGCGTGCGGCGAGGTCCACCACGATTCTCAGCGTCCGGCGCGACGGCCAGGTCGCCCTCGGCGGTGACGGGCAGGTGACGCTCGGCAACGTCGTCGCCAAACAGGACGCCGTCAAGATCCGAAGGATCGGCGGCGGCAAGGTCCTCACCGGCTTCGCCGGCTCCGCGGCGGACGCCTTCGCCCTTCTTGAGCGCTTCGAAAAGAAGCTCAGCGAGTTCCCCGACAACACCCGCCGGGCCGTCATCGAACTGGCCAAGGAATGGCGCACCGACCGTGTCCTCCGCCGCCTCGAAGCCATGCTTGCCGTGGTTGACAAGCAAGTCAGCCTAATCGTCAGCGGCGCGGGCGACGTCATCGAACCCACCGACGGCGTCATCGGCATCGGCAGCGGCGGGCCGTACGCGCTGTCGGCCGCTCGCGCGCTGCTCCAGCATTCCACGCTCGACGCGAAGGCGATCGCCGAGGCGTCGCTGAAGATCGCGGGGGAGCTGTGCATCTACACGAATACGAATATTCGGGTGGAGACGCTGTGAAGGGCGAAAATTGCCATGTCACAACCGTTTGTCGTTCATCTGATCAACCCGCGGACGTACGCGCGAGTGATTGACTTTTTCTGCAAGAACGGCGGGATTTCCAAGGAGGGGCTTTCGGCGCTATTTCAGGAATGCGGCAAATCGTTCGATGCGTTCGAAGAAAATTACGAGTACAAGGCGGACTATCTTCACGGTGACGAGCCGATCAGGGCTTTGTATTTGAATAACGCTCTCCTGGAATTAGTGCCCGAGCAGCGTGCCCAGTTTTTGCCGGCGTTCGTGAGGTCGCTGTGCATTGCCGCTTCGATTCTGCCACCACTGTCGCCATTGAGGCCGTTTGAGCTCTGGGGCCACTTCGACTTTGAGCCTCCGCCGCCATGCCAATTGGATGCCGGTGAGGGGGGATTCCAGGGAGGCTGGCGAGAAGGCCGCATACGCGATTTCCAGATGGCAATGAGTGCGTTCCCCGACCAAGCGGGCTTGCGCGAGTACCGCCCCAGGAGCCTTTCGGTCCCTTTCCGATTACTGGGCGGCGTCGGTAAGGCCCGGAACGCGGCGGCGGCGCTGGCAATCGACGAGAATTGGGAACAGTGGACGGAGTTGCGCGGGTTGGTAGGACTGGCGGCGGAGCGTAACTGGTACTTGGGCGTCGAGGCATGAGGGTTCAACCTATGATCCACACCGGAGAATACATCCTCGTGGACAGCGACGAGGCTCAAAGGGAGCTGCCTGTCCTGCTGCAGGCGGTGATGTCCGGCCGCCGGGTGCGTATTACACAAGACGGCAAGATAATTGCCGAGCTTCTGCCTGCATCACTAAACGATGAAGTTCGGCTGGAAAACCAACGGCGAGCCCGAGTACCGTTGGGCTCGAACCCATTACTGAAGGCGACATTTAATGGCGATCCGGTTCAGCTCACCACCGCCGAAGACTGGCCCGAGGAACTCCGGGCAAACGTCGCGCCGACGAAACCGGCCGAGTAATCCCCGCCGCAAAATTCTCGTGCCGGCTCGAGAAATATCCGTCCGGCAATTGCGATGTACTGCGTAGTCGCGCGTTGTGCCCTACAATTGCCTCCGCATGAAGAATCTCACACCCAAGGAAATCGTCGCCGAGCTCGACCGGTACATCGTCGGCCAGGCGGATGGAAAGCGCGCCGTGGCGGTTGCGGTGCGCAACCGCTGGCGGCGGCAGCAGCTTCCTGAGCAGATGCGGCAGGATGTTTCACCCAAGAACATTCTCATGATCGGGCCGACCGGCGTGGGTAAAACTGAGATCGCCCGGCGGCTGGCGAGCCTCACCGGCGCGCCGTTTATTAAAGTCGAAGCGACCAAGTACACCGAAGTCGGGTATCACGGGCGTGATGTGGAATCGATGATCCGGGATCTCCTGGATTCTTCGATCGCGATGGTGCGGACGGAGATGACGGAGGACGTGAAGGCACCCGCGGAACAACACGTGGAGGAGCGGCTGCTGGATTATCTGCTGCCGCGGGGGGAGTCGGGGCCGTCTTTCGATGATGAGGAGGGGAAGGCCCGCCGCCAGCGCACGCGCGACAAGATGCACGAGCAGCTTCGTGCGGGGGAGCTGGAAGACCGGATGATCGAGATCGCGACGGAGGAGAAGGCGAGCGTGGTGGGCGTGCTCGGGCAGGCGGGGATGGAGATGGACGTGGAGATGCAGAGCATGTTCGAGAAAATGCTCCCCAGCCGCCGGGAGACGCGCAAGCTTTCCGTGCGGGATGCGCGGAAGGTGCTCTTCTCCCAGGAGGCGGAGAAGCTGATCGACCGGGAGAAGATCCACCGCACGGCGATCGACCGGGTCGAGCAGTCGGGCATCGTGTTTCTCGACGAGATCGACAAGGTCGCCGGCCCCGAGAGCAAACAGGGGCCGGACGTGAGCCGCCAGGGCGTGCAGCGCGATTTGCTGCCGATCGTGGAGGGGAGCACAGTCGTCACCAAGTACGGGCCGGTGAAGACGGACCATATCTTGTTCATTGCCGCGGGGGCGTTTCATTCGAGCAAGCCCAGTGATTTGATGCCCGAATTGCAGGGTCGATTCCCGATCCGCGTCGAGTTGCAGGATCTGACGAAGGACGACTTTGTGCGCATCCTGCGCGAGCCGCAAAACGCGCTCACCAAGCAGCAGACCGCCCTGTTGGGCACCGAGGGCGTGGTGGTGGAGTTCAGCGAGGACGGGATCGACGCGATGGCACAGATGGCTTTCGACGTGAACCGCCGGAGCCAGAACATCGGCGCCCGGCGGCTCTACACGATCCTCGAGCGCGTCTTCGAGACGATCAGCTTCGAGGCGCCCGACATGCCCGAGAAGTTTGTGCGGATCACCGGCGATTTCGTGCGCGAACGGCTGGCGGATGTGGTGAAGGACGAGGACTTGAGCAAGTTCATCCTTTAAGGGCGGTGCGGCCGGGCGCGTTGGGCTAGAATGCGGCGCATGAAATGGTCCCCGGAAAAGAAGGTGGCCGCGTCGTTTTTCCTGGCGTTCACGGCGCTGGCGATCGCGCGATTCCTTTCTTATGAGGTGACGACGCACCTCGTGCAGACGCGCGATCAGGTCGATCGTCGGCGCAAAGTGGTCACGCAAATCGCGGCCGTCTACTCCCGCGTGCAGGACGCGGAAGCGGCCCAGCGCGGGTTCGTCCTCACGGGCCGCGAATCCTACCTCATGCCATACCTCGCGGCGTCAAAGGCATGGCACGGCGACCTGGACGTGCTGCGCCAGCTCACGAATGACCAACCCTCGCAACAAAACCGTATCGCAAACGTCGAGCCGCTCCTGGAAGACAAGTTCAAGGAGATGAACGACACGATCGTGCTGCGCAAAACAAAGGGCATTGATGCGGCGGTGCATGTCGTACTCAGCGATAAGGGGAAGGAGGCGATGGACGGCATCCGCGGTACCCTGCGCGAGATGTCGGGCGAGGAGAACGACCGCGTGGCGGCGGGCGCCGAGGCCGCGGTCCGCAGCCGGCGGACGGGGCTGATCACGTTTACCATTCTCTCAGTCGTCGATTTTTCACTGCTGTCGATGGCCTTTTACTACATCAGCCGGTTTTCCACGCAAAGGCGAAAGGCTGAGGAGGCGATCGCCGAGCAACTTGCCTTCACCCGCGCGGTGACGACGAGCCTGGGCGAGGGGCTGTACGTGGTGGACCCCGAGGGCCGGCTCACTTTCATGAATCCCGCCGCCGAGCAGATGCTCGGCTGGAGCCAGGCTGATCTGATCGGGCGCAACATGCATGATGCGGTGCATTACGCCCGCGCCGATGGCCTCCGCATCAGCGCAGTGGACTGCCCGCTGCTGGCGGTTGCGCAGACGGGCCGGTCTTACGGCAATGACAATGACGTTTTCTGGCGGCGCGACGGCTCGAGCATCCCCGTCGCCTACACGTCGTCCCCGATATTTTTGAAAGGGGCGGTCACCGGGGCGGTGGTGGCGTTTCGTGACACGACCGAGCGGAAGCGGGCGGAAAACGAGCTGCACCGCGCCAGGGAAATCGCCGAGGCGTCGCGTTCGGCCGCGGAGTCGGCCAGCCAGATGAAGAGCCTGTTCCTGGCGAACATGAGCCACGAGCTGCGCACGCCGCTGAACGCGATCATCGGCTATAGCGAGATGATGCTCGAGGAAGCCGCACCGGCCGACGGCCAGCAGGCCGCGGATTTGAAGAAAATTCATTCGGCCGGCAAACAGCTCCTCTCGCTCATCAACGACATCCTCGACCTCTCCAAGATCGAGGCGGGGAAAATGAGCCTCTATTTGGAGACATTCAGCATCGCGGCGATGACGCACGAAGTGGCCGCGACGATCAAGCCGATGGTGGCGCAGAACGGGAACCGCCTGGAGATCGACTGCCCGCCGGAGGTCGGCGAGATGCGCGCGGATACGAGCAAGGTGCGGCAATGCCTGTTCAATCTGCTGACCAACGGCCTGAAGTTCACGAAGCAGGGGACGGTCACCTTGCAGGCCCGGCGGACCACCGAGGGACTCGAGGATTGGATCACTTTCACGGTCAGCGACAACGGCATCGGCATGACGCCCCAGCAGGTTTCGAGCCTTTTTCAGGCGTTTACGCAGGCCGAGGCGTCCACGTCGAGTAAGTACGGCGGCACGGGGCTGGGCCTCGCGATCAGCCGGCAATTCTGCCGGATGATGGGCGGGGATATCGAGGTGCGCAGCGAAGTGGGCAGTGGGTCGGTGTTCACGATCCGCCTGCCGGCGGCGGTGGGGTTGCCTGCGGAGCACCCGCCGCAGGAACTTCATGATTTCCCATCGCATACAAACGGCGATTACGAAGGCACGGCGAGGCCGCCGCGTCCGCGCGTGGAAACCGGCACGCCGCGGGTGCTCATCATCGACGACGACGCGGCCGTGCGCGATTTGCTCACCCGCTCGCTGTCGGCCGACGGGTTCGCGGTGCAGTCGGCCACGAACGGGGAAGAGGGCGTGCGCCTGGCGAAGGAGTGGAAGCCGACGGCCATCACGCTGGACGTGTTGATGCCCGGCACCGACGGCTGGGCCGTCCTGCGGGCGCTTAAGGCCGACGCGGAACTGGCGGACATCCCGGTGATTATGCTTTCGATCGTGGGGGACCAGAACCGGGCGCTGGGGATTGCCCTGGGCGCTTCGGAGTTCCTCACCAAGCCCGTGGACCGCAGCCGGCTTACCACGCTGCTGGAAAAATACCGGCCTGATGATGCGCCCGTACCGGTGCTGGTGGTCGAAGACGACGCCGACGTGCGCGACATGATCGCGCGGACGCTCGCGTCGCAGGGATGGCCGGTGGTCGAGGCGGAGAACGGGCGGGCGGCCTTGCAGAAAATGGCCGAGATGCGGCCGGGCGTGATCCTGCTCGACCTGATGATGCCGGAGATGGACGGCTTTGACTTTCTGACCGAGCTGCACAAGACCGAGGCATGGCGGTCGATTCCCGTCGTGGTGATCACCGCCCGCGACCTTACGCCCCAGGACCGCGAGCGCCTGAACGGGAACGTTGAAAAGATCCTTGCCAAGGCGTCGTATAGTCGGGAGGAATTGTTGCGCGAGGTGAGGATGATGGTGAACGCGTTCGGCGGGAAAGTCGCCGGGAAAGCGTAGGACGTGAAGCGTGTTCGATGTGGAAGCCCGCAAGCCGGAGCCGAGTGGTGGCGAAGATATTGCTGGTCGAAGACAACGAGCTGAACCGGGATATGCTTTCGCGGCGGCTGGCGCGAAACGGGCACGAGGTGCTCATTGCCGTGGACGGACGCGAAGCGGTGGCGACCGCGGGAGCGCTGGGCCCGGAGCTCATTCTGATGGACCTGCGCCTGCCGGACATGGACGGCCGCGAGGTGACGCGGCGCCTGAAGGCCGACCAGGCGACCCGCCACATACCGGTCATCGCGCTGACCGCGCATGCGATGGAAGGGGATCGCGACGAGGCGATCCGAGCCGGCTGTGACGATTACGACACCAAGCCGGTGGAAATGCCGAGGCTGCTGGAGAAAATTCGGGCGCTGCTGGAGAAGAAATCGCCGTGAAAACGGATGCCTGGCTGTCTTTGCTACTTTCGAATTTTACACATCGCCGTGCCCGCGGCTGGCCGGGACACGAAAAAGCCCCGGCACATGCCGGGGCTTTTTAAGATAAGGATGCCGAGCGCGCTCGCGCTTTTAGACTTCCGGCAGTTGGTATTTCTCGCGGCGGGCGCGGTCGCGCCAGCCGTTGGCCTCGGCGTTGCCCGGGAATTCCCACTTGGCCGGGTCCCATTGCATCTTCTTGCCGTGCCAGTAGGCGAGGTTCACCAGGTGGCAGACGGTGACGCTGCGCGCGCCGACCTCGACGTCGCAGATGGGCTTCTGGCGGGTCTTGATGCACTCGAGCCAGTTCTCGCGGTGGCCGGGCGACTTGAAGAGCTTCTTGTCGCCGACGCTCAGCTCTTCCTTGAGGATATCGTCGGGCTCGCTGATGATCACGCCACGGTTGACGAAAATTTTACCCTTTTCGCCGATGAAGAGAATGCCGTTGGATTCCGTGAACTTCTCGCGTTTCGCTTCCTTGCTGCCCTTCTCGACAACGGTCTTGTAGCCTTCGTAGACCTGGTTGACGTGGGTGCAGACGATCTCGTCGCCGACGGGCGAGCCGCGGTAGATGAAGCGTGCGCCGTACTGGTCGCCCTCCTTCTCGGGGGGCAGGATTTCCACCGGGCCGGCGTGGTCCATGCCCAGGGCCCACTGGGTGATGTCGAAGTGGTGCGCGCCCCAGTCGGTGATGTAGCCGCCGGAGAATTCGCGGTAGTCGCGCCAGCCGGGGTTAAAGGGGTAGTCGTTGGGCAGTCCCTTGCGGCAGAGGATCTCGTTGTACCCGCGCTCTGGGGCCTGCCCGAGCCACACGTCCCACAACACGTTCGGGTCGGTCGGCTCGGTTTTCAGGTCGCACGGCTTGCTGGTGGCGCCGACGCCGATGTGGACTTCCTTGATCTTCCCCAGCCGCCCGTTGCGGATGTATTCGCACGCCTGGCGGAAGGGGCCTTCGCTGCGCTGCTGGCTGCCGGTCTGGAAGACGCGGTCGTGCTTGCGCACGGCTTCGATGACGGTCTTCGCCTCGTGGATCGTCAGCGTCAGCGGCTTCTCGCAGTAGATGTCCTTCTTCGCCTTGCACGCTTCGATGACGGGGATGGTGTGCCAGTGGTCGGGCGTTCCGATGACGACCGCGTCGATGTCCTTGCGGCCCAAAAGCTCGTGGAAATCGGTGTACTGGTCGCACCCCTTGTAGTCTTTGCGCTCCAGCTCCACGTACTTCTTCTCGACCGTTTCCGCGGCGGCCTTGCGACGGAGCGCATGCACGTCGCACACCGCCAGCACTTGCGTGTCGCGCCGGCCGCTGAGCGCGCCCAGGTGGCCGCTGGCCTGCTTGCCGATGCCGATGAACCCGAGCGTCAGCCGCTCGCTGGGGGCGTCGACTTTGTCGTTGCCCAGCGCGGTGGCCGAGATGACGGTCGGCGCCGCGACGGCGAGCGCCGCGCTGTGTTTGACGAAATCGCGCCGGGAGAGCGAAGTGCGTTTGGACATGGGGCGGTTCCTTTGAAGAAGGGGCCCGGCGATGGACACCGCCTGCGGCCCGTAATGGGATAGGTGACGAGGGATTTATACCCTTCGTTACGGCACGCGTACAGCACATTCATGGCACGGGATTTCAACCGGTGACTGCGGCGTGGCACAGCCGCCCCCGGCTGTGATTCCG
>JAQGHP010000551.1 GCA_028288775.1 Phycisphaerales bacterium
GCGAAATCGATCGTCGAAATCTTCCGCCGCCTTGCCGCCCGCGGCGTGGAAATCCGCCTCCTCCACGCCGGCACCCCCAGCTCCGCCGCCCTGCGCGAGCTGAAGAAAGAGCTCCCGCAAAATCTCAACATCCGCCGCTGCCCGCGACGGCACGCCAAGGCGGTCGTGATCGACGCCCGCCGCATGTATCTGGGCAGTGCCAACCTCACCGGCGCCGGACTAGGTGCCAAGGCGGATGGCCGCCGGAATTTCGAAATGGGAATCTGGACCGAATCCCCCGCGCTCATCGACGCGGTCTTGGGCGAGTTCAATGCGCTCTGGGAAGGCCACCGCTGCGAATCCTGCAAACGAAAAGACGTGTGCCCCGTGCCGCTGGAAGAACCGTCGCTTTGAGCAAGGGGATTCAAATTTCAGATCGGAGATCTCAGATCTGAAATTTAAAATCTGCGATCGGAATCCCCCCGCCTATGTCCCCGCCCCGGCGGACGGTTTCGCTTCCTTCCGCCGATGCTTGATCTGCCCCACCTGCTCCGGCTCGCGCGGGGCGGTCGGGAACACCACGATCTTGGGCGTGACTTCCCCTTCCTCATCCCCCGGCTGCCTCAGCAGCAGTGTCAACTCGGGCTCCCCGTCAAACTCGATTCCCGATTCGTGCGACTGGCTCGCCATGCCCAGTGCCGCGAGAATCTGGCTCACCGTCGTGGCGGTGGTGTTCGTCGAGGCGATCTGCTGCTCCACGCCCTTCGCCACCGCGATCAGCAGCTTGGGCAGCGCGGAGAAGCTCACAAGCTTTTCGTCGCGATCGCAATCAATCCAGGGGCGGGTGACGAAGCGGGTTTCGCCGTCGGTGTTGGTGAGCGCGATGCGGAACACGCCGCTCACTGCCACGTAGCGCAGCAGCGTGACGGGCTTCCCCTTTTCGTTGTACTTGAGCGGCACCTCCGCCTCGACGCCCAGGTGACATTCGTGTCCGAGAAACCGCTCCACCAGCGCCACAACGCGATCCGCCTCACCCACCGCGGAATTGAGCTGAGGGGACAGGGCGCGAAGCTTGTTAACCGCCTGCCGTAAGTCACTCATCATACGTCCACTTCTCTCCCGTCCCCGCGCCCCAAGGACCATGGCGCTCCGGCGGACTTCCGAGCCGCTCGCTCTGTTTTGGCCGACACCCCACCCCTTGTCAAACCCCAAAACCCCCCGATACGCCCGATAAAATGCAAGCAACCCGATGCTGACCCGCCACAGCCCTTCAGTCCGGTGTCGCGTGGCTCAAGGCGCCTATAGGCCGGCTATCCGTCGCGCCAGTCTTTCATTATAACCCAAATCCGCTCGCCCGGCTGAGTCCGTCAAACCGAGTGCTGTCGTACCCGCCCCCGGACATTCCGTCGCCCCGAAAAGGGTCCCACAATTCTTCCGACGACGAATACATAAAACGGTACCTCGGTGACAAGTCCGACGAACGAAAACAATGACGGACGGCCAGCGCATTGCGCCGGCCGCCCGTCATGCTCTTACAACTCAATCGCGTATCGCGGCTGCTCCGGATTACGGAGTCTGCTGCGACTTGTGCTCGACGGACGTGTCACCCGTGACCGGGTTCCGCGTGGTCGTCGTCTCTTCGTGCTTGTTGCCGCCGAAGACGCCCGGCTTATCCGTTTCCGTATGCGAAGTCTCGCATCCGGTCGTGTAAAGCCCGGTGAACAAAGAAGCCGCCAAAACCATCGCGCTAAATGCCTTCATGACCATGCCTCCAAAGAGGGTTTTCTGTTTCCCGTCACAGGCTCCATCCCACTTACGCCATAGGCGCCGCGGGACAGACCTACACCTGCAACAGCCTTTCCCGATTGCAGCTGGAAAGTCAGAGAACCCATAGAGCAAAGGCAATGCCAGCGAAGCCAGCCGTTCGAATAGACGGCGCGCTCCCGCATGCGCCCGCGCGTCGTCCGCCTGCACATATTTTCCGCGCGCCTTCATCGGTCATTCCAATGTGCCGATCAGCAAAGGGTAGCCCAAGTTTTCGGGCAGGATCCAACCATGCGCAGCGACCTCCCTATCGCCCCCGGTTCGCTACCACCCGCCGACTGCCTGCTATTTTCCGCGCCGCATTCCTCCGTCTCCGGTCATCTCGCCAGCGTGCTGACGGCGGCGGGCGCGCAGCTTGAGATTTGCGACCTGGGCCTCAAGATGAATTGCCGCGACGTCGATTGGAGGGCGCTCGTGCAGGCCGCCGCGTGTTCCCTCTCGCCGCCCGAGCGCCGCGACATCCGCATCGCCCAGGTCCCCGCCGGCGAAGGCGCGAACGCCATCCACGCCGCCATCTTCAATGCCCGCCGACTCGAAGAATTCCTGGACGAGATGAACGCCACATGGCTCGCCGACGTGCTCGCGCGGGACGCGATCGCCATCCACTTCCAGCCCCTGGTGCAGTTCCCGCCCGGCCGCGTTCACGGCTACGAATGCTTCGCCCGCGGCGTCGGCCAGGGCGGCGCTCTCATCGCCCCCGCCAAACTATTCGAAGCCGCGCGCCGCCTCGACGCACTTTCTTCGCTCGACCACAAGTGCCGCGTCGCGGCCATTCACCGCGCCGCGGAGCTTGGCATGCACCACGTGCAGCTCTTCCTCAACTTTAGCGCCGCCGCGATCTACAGCCCCGCCTTCTGCCTCGCCCCCACGCTCGCCGCCGCACAGGCCGCGGGCCTGGCCACAGAGAACCTCACCTTCGAAGTCGCCGACTGCGAGCACGTCGCCGACCGCCATCATTTGACGGAGATCCTCCGCTTCCTCCGCGCCCAAGGCTGCAAGGTCGCGCTTGACGGCGTAACCAACGGCTCCGCGCCGCTGCTGGCCCTCGCCGACCTGCGCCCCGACTATCTGAAGCTGGAGGGAGAATTCGTCCGCCAGGCCGCCCGGCGATCGCCCGAAGCGCGACTGGTCCGCGACCTCGCCGAGGCCGCCCGCCAGCACGGCATCATCACCGTCGCCACCGGCATCGAGACCGAGCAGGAATTCAAGTTCGTACGCAGCGCCGGCATCCGCGTGACGCAGGGAAACTTCCACGGCCATCCCGCCCCCGAACCCCCATCGCCCGAGCAATCGGCCCGCACGCTCCAGCGCGTAAAGGAAACCTGCACCCCCAAGCCCACACCAACCACCACCCCCACGACATCCGCCCCGTGGGACATCTCCGGCCTCTACGCCACCCTCGCCAGCTCCGTCCGCCAACCCTCCCAGCCTGATCCGCCCGCCAAAACATAGCGAAAAAATGTCTCGAAATGTCTCGAAATGTCCCGGAATTCAAGCTTTTCGCCTACCCATCTTACATCAGAGTATTGCCATGCGTCGGTCCAACCTCCCGCCGCTATTCGACTTCGCCGCGACCCATCGATGTCCCACCCGTGTCCCATTGACAATCGGTGTGACATGGTATGGTTCCCGTAGGTTCGGCTCCGCCGAACGTTCTCGCTACCTGCGTCCCGCGCCGTCCCCTCCCAAGCGCCAGGAAAATCCTTGACAGGCTCGCTACCGACCTATATTTTACCAACAAGTTAATTAACTAGATGGTGAAATGAAGATGCCCACTGACCAACTCACCCTGACGTTCGCAGCACTGGCCGATCCGACGCGGCGGGCGATTCTCAAAAAGCTTACGCATGGGCAGAAGTCGGTCACCGATCTGGCCGCGCCCTTTCGGATGTCGCTCCCGGCGATTTCCAAGCACCTCAAGGTGCTGGCCAACGCCGGGTTGATCGAGCGCAGCCGCGAGGCGCAGTGGCGGCCGTGCAAGCTTCGGGCGGCGCCGCTCAAGAACGCTTCTACGTGGATCGAGCAGTACCGCGAATTCTGGGAAGAACGTCTCGACCGACTGGACGATTACCTGAAGAAACTTCAATCCAAGGAGAAGGACCATGACGACCCCAAATAACCTGATGAACGCAAATGAATCGAATGCCGACCGCGAGATCGTGTTGTCGCGCGTATTCGACGCGCCGCGGGATTTGGTGTGGAAGGCCTGGACCGAGGTCGAACACCTGTCGCAGTGGTGGGGGCCGCAAGGATTCACGACCACCACCCACGAGCGGGAGCTCAAGCCCGGCGGCGTGTGGCGCTACGTCATGCACGGCCCCGATGGCCGCGACTACGAGAACATCAGCACGTTCCTCGAAGTCGTCGCCCCCGAGCGCCTCGCATACAAGCACGGCGGCGCTGCGGACTGTGAACCGGTCAATTTCCACGTGACCGTTACCTTTGAAAAGGTCGCCGAAAACAAAACCAAGCTCACCATGCATTCCATCTTCCCCTCCAAGAACGCGCGCGACTTGGTCATCCGCGAATACAACGCGCTCGAAGGCGGCAAGCAGACCCTCACGCGGCTGGGCGAACACCTGCAAAAGATGGGGACCGCCGCCGGGCCGAAAGATCAACCATTCGTGATCACGCGCGTCTACAGCGTCCCGCTCGAACGCATGTGGGACGCCTGGACGCAGCGCGATCACCTTAAGCAGTGGTTCGGCCCGCAGGGGGTCACCATCCCGCACTGCACCCTCGATCTCCGACCCGGCGGAGTATTCCACTACTGCATGCGCGGCCCCGACGGGAACGACATGTGGGGCAAATGGACCTTCCGCCAGATCGCCCCACCCGAGCGGCTGGAATTCCTCGTTTCCTTCGCCGACGAGAAAGGCAACACGGTCCGTGCGCCCTTTGATGTTAACTGGCCGCTCGAGATGCTTTCCGTCGTGACCTTCGCCCACCACGCCGGCATCGGCCGCGGGACGGTCGTCCGCATCGAATGGACCGCCTTCAACGCGACCGATGCGGAACAAAAGACCTTCACCGACGGCCACGACTCGATGCGTCAGGGTTGGACCGGGACGCTCGACAGCCTCGCCGCGTTCCTGGGAAAGTAAAACCGCCGCAAAGGAAAAGAACGGGACGCAGTTCGTTTTTCAATAATTAGCTGCGCCCCCGTTTCCTTTCCCGTCCCCGTTTCTCTATCTGCGTCCCCGTTTCGCTTTCACGACGTGATGGCCGGCTTCATCCGTCTTCCGAGGCGCGAAGGCGGCACCGAGGCCTAACAGGGGGGCGTTCTCCCCTTCGCACTGGTCGCCCTCCGCCCCGGCGGGCCGGGCCCGCATAGAATCCTCATCGGGATTTGCATTCGCCGGGCATTGCACCACGGCGGCGCGAATCTTGTATTCCTGATCGCTTTGACTCGAGGCCACCTTTGGTGGAGACAATGTGATGACCCCCGGCAGGCTCGTCCGCTACTCGGTGCTCGATCTTTCGCCCATTGTTGCCGGGGGCTCGCCCGCGGCGTCGTTCCGCAACTCGCTCGACCTGGCCCGGCATGCCGAGCGGTGGGGGTATCACCGGTACTGGCTGGCCGAGCACCACAATATCCCCGGCATCGCCAGCGCCGCGACATCCGTCGTGATCGGCTACGTCGCCGGGGGAACGTCGCACATACGCGTCGGCTCGGGCGGCATCATGCTGCCGAATCACGCGCCGCTGGTCATCGCCGAGCAGTTCGGCACGCTCGAAGCCCTCTACCCCGGCCGCATCGATCTGGGCGTCGGCCGTGCCCCCGGCGGGGACATGCCCACGGCCCGGGCGCTGCGCCGAAATCTGGGCAGCAGTGGCGACACCTTTCCCCAGGATCTGTTCGAACTGCTCGCCTTTCTTCGTGCGCCCGTCCCCGGCCAGGCCGTGCGGGCGATACCGGGGGCCGGATCGAACGTGCCGGTATACCTTCTGGGCTCCAGTGATTTCAGCGCGCAACTGGCTGCGGAGCTGGGTCTGCCGTTCGCCTTTGCTTCGCACTTCGCCCCGGAATATCTCCACGTCGCGCTCGCTCTGTACCGCGCGCATTTCCGGCCGTCGGAACAACTCGATCGGCCCTATGCGATGATCGGGGTGAATGTCATCGCCGCCGACACCGATGACGAAGCCCGGCGACTGTTCACCACGCTCCAGCAGCAATTCCTGAATTTGGTCCGCGGCGTCCCGAGTGAGATCCCGCCGCCCTTCGCCGGCATGGAGGGCCGATGGTCGCCGCCGGAAAAGGCGCACGTGGACCGTATGACCCACTACTCGGTCGTCGGTTCCCCGCAGACCGTTCGCGAAGGTCTGGAACGATTGATCGATGAAACGCAGGCGGATGAAGTCATCGCAACGGCGTCCATCTTCGATCACCCCTCCCGCCTGCGGAGCTTTGAGATTGCCGCCGGGGTGTTCGAAGAAATCAACGCCGCACGGACTCAAGAACTGGCGGGCACGGCGAGGTTGTCCTGAGAGTCAGCTTCACAACTCTCGTGGCATGGGCGGCTCGCCCATGAACTCGCCGCTATAGCGGCAAAAATACGGGCGGCCCGTCCGTGCCGCCAACGGTTCGGAAATCACTTCTAATTTTTGATCGCTCGCTGAAGACGAAGGAGACGGAACGGGGACGCAGTTCGTTTTCCACAAAACGAACTGCGTTTCCGTTCCGTCTCCTTCGTTTTCATCACGGAGTTCTGATTTCATCACCCGTTCCCCGTCCGCACGCGCAGCGCAACCCGCCCCAGCGTGTGCCCTTTCTCGACGCGCTCGTGCGCCTGCGCCGCCCGCGCCAGCGGGAAGACGGCGGCGAGAGGAACCTCGAGTTTCGCCTCCTCGACGGCCCTGGCCAGACGGGCCCATTGCCGCGGGCTGGGGTCGGCGTCGTAGGCGACGAGGTTGATTCCCGGCCGCTTGCGGGGCGCGGGCTCGACGCCGTTGGGGTGGGCGATCCGCCCGCCGGGCCTGACCTGGTCGAGGCACGCATTGAGCGCGTCACCGCCCGCCAACGCCAGGGCCCCGTCGAGCCCGTGCGGCGCGAGCGTCCGCAGGTGCTCCACGTAGTTCTCGTCTTTAGCGACGTCGATCGTCGCGTCCGCCCCCAGCCCCTTGACCAGGCGAGCCGCGTCGCGGCCGCGCACCGCGCCGATGACGGTCGCCCCCCGACGCCTGGCGAATTGCACGGCGAGCGTCCCCACCGCGCCGGATGCGCCGAAGATCAAGACGCTTTCGCGGGCGCGGACGCCCAGGTGGTCGTCGACCCCCTGCAGGGCCGTCAGCCCGGTTACGGCCGCGGCGCCGGCATGGAGCAGATCGAGCCGCTCGGGCACGAGCCCGGCGTGCTCTGCGCTCACGGCGACGAACTGCGCGTAGAAGCCGCCCTTGGGGTTGATGAATTCAAAGGCCCACACGCGGTCGCCCACCGAAAATCGCCGCACTCCCGTCCCTTTCGCCACGACCAGGCCCGCCCCGTCGGTGCCCAGCACGACGGGAAATTTCGGCTTCCCCTGCGGCCACCAACCCCCGCGGATGTCCGCGTCCCATACGCCAACGCCCGCGCCATGCACCGCGATCAGCACCTCACCCGGACCGGGCCGGGTCGTCGGCAGGGTATGAAGCGTAAGCACATCCGGCGGCCCGAAGCGATCAATCGCCGCGGCATTCAGCGTGGCCGGGATCGTCGGCTTGCGAGTTTCTGATTCAAGC
>JAQGHP010000563.1 GCA_028288775.1 Phycisphaerales bacterium
GCGCTCTGAGGGGACATTTCAGAGCGCGATCCTAATCTTAATCCTGATCTTAATCTTAATCGTCTGCTCCGTTCCTCATCTGCCGATCCTCATGCCCCTAGTCCAACTCCCCCATACCCGCGGCTGCCTCGTCTGCGGCCGCGACAACCCCCACGGGCTTCATCTAAGTCTTCACGTAGATACTTCCACCGGCGAAGTTTCCGCCGAGTGGACTCCCCGGCCCGAGCACATCGGCTTCAAGGGAATCATCCACGGCGGAATCCTCGCCACGGTCCTCGACGAAGCCATGGTCTGGGCCGCCACCTGGTCCGGCAAACGCTTCTGCGTCTGCGGCGAACTCACCGTCCGCTACCGCCAAAGCGTCAGCGTCGGCGTGCCGGTGATCATCCAAGCCAAAATTGAGGCCGTCCGTTCCCGCTTGATCGAGGCGTCGGGTGTGATCCGCGATAGTATGGGCGTGGTTTTTTGCACCGCAACGGGCAAGTACGTTCCCGTTCCCGCGGACCGCAATGTGGGGTTCGTCCAAACATTGGTTCCAAGCCCCGACGCGGAAACGGCATTAGCCGCACTCCGTTGATTCCGCCTAATTGGGAGCGGGCATAGGAGGCATTGCCGCGGAACCCCATTGCCCATCGCGCGCTGATTTGGGGCAATAAATGGGCGATTCATGGGCAAAAGAGGGGGCAATTTATCATAAAATTGCGTGATATTTAGCTTGCAAAACGACTTGAGAAGGGATCGCGGATCAATTCTTGTAAGTCGTTTTTCAACGCATGTTTGCGCAAGAAAATGCAACCATCCGGCCGGGAACCCATTGCCCATCATTGCCCATGATTGCCCATGATTGCCCCAATTTTGCCCTTTTGCCAAATGGGCAATGGGACTTCACCGCCACGCATCGACAAAACTTGCCGCTACGGGTAGGACAGGGCGATGCTCAACCAAGTGCTCCAAGCCATCGACGCCCGTCGGCAAGGGTCTCTTTCGGACCTCAAGGATTTCCTCCGCATCCCCAGTGTCAGCACCAAGCCCGAGCACGCGCCCGACCTGCAGCGCTGCGCGCAATGGCTGGCGGCGAAACTGCGCGACGCGAAACTCGACGCGAAGGTCCTTCCCACCGGCGGCCATCCCGTGGTCCTGGCAAAAAACGAGCACCGCCCCGGCCGGCCCACGGTTCTGTTCTATGGGCATTACGACGTGCAGCCCCCTGAGCCGCTGGAGAAGTGGGTGACGCCGCCTTTCGACCCAAATGTCCGCAAGGACGAGAATGGCTACGACGCCGTCTACGCCCGCGGCGCGGTGGACGACAAGGGACAGGTCTGGGCCCACGTCGAAGCCGTCACCCAGTGGCAGCAGGCCGGCGGAGTCCCCGTAAACCTCACCATGCTCATCGAACGCGAAGAGGAAATCGGCTCCGACAACCTCGAACGCTTCGTCAGGGAAAACAAGGAACTCCTCCAGGCCGATCTCGCCGTCATCAGCGATACCGGCCAATTCGCCCGCGGCAAACCCGCCATCACCTACGGCCTCCGCGGGCTGGTCTATTGCGAAGTCTTCATCACCGGCCCGGGCCATGATCTCCACAGCGGCATGTATGGCGGCGCGGTCCCCAACCCCGCGAACGTGCTCTGCGAACTCCTTGCCACCCTCCACGACAAAGACGGTCGCGTGAATCTCCCTGGCTTTTACGACGACGTAAAACCCCTCACGCCCGAAGAGCGCGCCGACTGGGCGAAGCTCCCCTTCGACGAACAGGCGTACCTCAAGAGCCTGAACCTCACGGCCCTTTCCGGCGAAAAGGGCTACACCACGCTCGAGCGCGCCTGGGGCCGCCCGACCTGCGACATCAACGGCCTCACCAGCGGCTACCAGGGCCACGGCGCTAAAACCATCATTCCCTCCGCCGCCTCCGCTAAGGTCTCCATGCGGCTGGTGCCCAGCCAGGACCCGCAAAAGATCGTCACGATCTTTGAACGCACGCTCGCCGAGCGCTGCCCGAAGAACATAAAAATCGAATTCGCCCGCCACGGCCTCGCCAGCGCCGTGCTCGTCCCCCGCGAAGGCAAGGCAATGCAACTTGCCGCCGAGGCCGTGCAGGCCGGCTTCGGCGCGCCCCCAACCCTCATCCGCGAGGGCGGCAGCATCCCCGTCGTCGCCCTGATCAAAACCGTGCTCGGCATCGACACGCTGCTCATCGGCTTCGGCTTGGCGGATGATCGCGTCCATTCGCCGAACGAAAAGTTTGACTTGGATGCGTTGCATTCGGGCACGCGGACCGCCGCGGTGCTGTATGAAAAGCTGAGTCAAATGACACGGTAGTTCGCTGAGAGCGTGATATTCGCGACGGCATTTCCCGTGGCATGGGACGTCCATGAAGTGGCACGGGGGGCCCGCCCATGGTCACGGTACCCCGTGTAGTGGCATGGGCGGCCCGCCCATGGTCGCGGTATTCCGCGACGTTCGGCCGGTACTTGGGTCGAAGAAAGCCCGAGCGCAGCGACCGCGTGGACGCAAAGAGTCGCTTCGCTCTTGCTTTTTTGGCCTGCGTACAGGCCAACGCGGCGGAGTACCGCCGCACACGGGCGGGCCGCCCGTGCCACGGAAAGACGTTCGGCGGAGCCGAACCTACATTGCCGTGTGGCACAGCCGCCCCGGCTGTGATTCCGCCGCAGGCGGAAGAAAAATACAGCCGAGGGCGGCTGTAGCACACGCGATTATTGACTCCCGACTTCCTCTGCGTTCTCTGCGTCCTCTGCGGTTCGATCCTGACTTCTGAATTTCACGGCAATGCTTCGTGCATTAGTTGCCTCGGATGATCCCGCGTCAGTTGCCACACCTTTTCCTCCCCCGCGGCTTCAATCGCACGCCGCAATCCTTTCAACCGCAGTGGCAGCGATGTCAGATTATGCAGGTCGCTGCCGAGCATGAAGTAGCGGTCTTCCGCGAGGAATTGCTCGGCCACTTGCCGCGTCTGCGTTGTCGGCGGGTCGCCCAGGCATTGGAGATTGCCCTGCAGGAGGAGCCCCAATTCCTGGAAGTAGTCGGCTGTGCTCGGATCGTCCTGCACGGCGCGCATTCGCTCGGGGTGCGCGAGGATTGCGGTCAGTCCCATGGATTGCAGGTGCCGCACTGCCGGCTCAAAAAACGGGGGAATCTTGTCGGCCCAAAGATCGAAAAGTACATGCTTGCGACTCATGCCGTAAGTCACCACTTCGTCAATGCCCACCCGCACCGTTTCCGGCCGCAGATTGATTTCGCCGCCCGGGATAAGGCGCAGCGATATCGCGGCGCGGTCCAGCTCCGACTGCAACGCGGCCACCCGCTTGGGGATGTTCACCACGTTATTCTCAGGCAGATTCGGCCAAATGTGCGGCGTGCAGAAGCTGTGTGTATACCCCGCTTCCACAAGCAATCGCGCGCACGCCAGCGAGTCTTCCAGCGACTGGCACCCGTCATCAATGCCCGGCAGCAGGTGGGAGTGAACGTCGATCCGGCCTGTAGCAACTTCATCCATGAACGGTCTCTTTCGCGCCGGGATCGGCCGGCTTTATCAGGCATGCGGTGCAGTCCCCGGCGAGGTAATCCTCCCGCAGGCGCACGTCGGCGCAGAAGCCCCGCGCGAAGCGCTCGATATCCTGCGGCGAATGCCAGAACAAATACTCCTGTCCGGCGAGGAAGGACGAGGAGAGGAAATTGAAGACCAGCGCCTCGCCCGCCGCATCGTACGCACGGCGGATGGTCTCGAAGAACGCCGGCCCCTCGATGGTATTGAGCGACCCGCTGAAGACGACGACGTCCGCCCCCACGAACAGCCGGGCCGGCTCGCGCACGAAATCGGCGCGGAGAATGGTGGCGTCCGGATGCTGCGCCTCGGCCACGTTCGCCAGATCGCCCACCGCCTCGATGCCAATGTAGTCGGCGGGCGTCACGCCGCGGTCGATCAGAAAGGTGAGGTAATCTCCGCGTCCGCATCCCGCGTCGAGCACCGACCGTCCCGCCGGGCTGTAGGATTGGCAGATCGCCTCGAACCGCGCCCGCTGCGTCCGCGGACTGGCCCAGAGCAGGGCCGGGAACCCCGCGCCATACTTCTGGGCGGCACGGAGATAAGGTTGCAAATACGGTTCGCCGGCGGCACTCACGATGGATCGACCTCAAAAAAACGTCAGCGAGATTGTAGTGTTGCGGGGGCCTCAGTTGAAGTGAGTACAATGCTCCCATGGAATGGCTCACGGAATTCCGGCGTGCGGCGGGGGACGTGGCCGCGGGCAGGCCCCTGGTTGCGACGATCGCGACGGTGGACACAGCGTGTTCGCCGCGGGCGAGGTCGGTGGTGGTGCGGCACATCGGGGTTGATGGCTCAATCTGGTTTGCCAGCGACGCGCGAAGCGCCAAGAACGCGCAGCTTGCCGCGGATAATGATGCGGAAATTGTGGTGTGGCTGCCCGAGGCGCGGGAGCAGTTTCGGTTTTTCGGGACGGTGGATCGGCTCGGTCCGGCGATGGGCGGGAAACGCCTGAAGATCTGGCAACAGATGAGCGACGCCAGCCGGGCGCTATTTTTCTGGCCCGCCCCCGGGACGCCGCGAACGCAGGACGACGCCGCGTTCCCCACGACGGTGGACGCCGCGACTGCGCCGCCGGTGACATTTGAGGTGCTGTTCCTTGAGCCCGCGCAGGTCGAGCACTTGCGCCTGCTAACCCATCCGCATCAGCGTCGGCGATGGAGGAGCGACACGGGCTGGGAGCGGGAGGAACTTAATCCGTGAAGTTGCACAGTCGCCCTCGGCTGTAGTTCCGCCAAAATGTGGCACAGCCGCCCTCGGCTGTGATTCCGCCAAAGGCGGAAGAAGAGAAACACAGCCGGGGGCGGCTGTGCCACATTGCGGTAGTGGGTCAGCAAAAAGGGCGGGTGCCACGGGTCGCGGTACTCCGAGACCTGTGCTCTTGAAGTCGCCCCAAGAGCACAGGTCGGCGAGTACGCCGACCTGTGGCATCCAACGGACTTTTTCAAACTGACCCACCATCCAATTGATTGCATGCGTTCTTCCCGCTCGTGTCGCAATCCGCTACGATGCCGCGATGCGTTGGCTCCTTCACGGTCAAATGACCTCCGCGGTTTCCGAGGCGCTCCGCCGGCACGGGCACGAAGCCCGTCAGCCGGCCGATATCAATTTACCCCCGGAGGCGCCCCCGGCGGACGTGCTCAAGGCCGCCGACGCTCATCAACTCGATCTGGTGACAGCCGACCAGGTCGTGGCGACCGCGCCCTTCGGTGAGGATCACCCTCGCTTCGGCCGCTCGATCGTGTACCTGAACGTCGGGCAGGGGGACGTCGAGCAGGACGATGCGGTGGATCGGCTGTTCACCCGCTACAAACGCCTTACGCCCGGCCGTCTGTACACGGTCACCACTTCCCGTGTGAAAATCCGCCAGCTGCCGGGAAGGCCGTGAGGAAGTGCTGAATGAATGCTAAACGCTGAATGCCAGACGCGGTCGATTGCGAAACTGGTGTTCCTCCTGTATTCACTTGCTCCTGGGTATTCCTAATTCTGCACTGTGCATTCTGCATTCTTCACTGGAGTTTTAGATGTCTCTGCTCGTTACGGGATCGATCGGTCTGGACACGCTGGAAACCCCCTCGGGCAAGCGCGAGCAGGTGCTCGGCGGGTCGGCGATTTATTTCTCCTACGCCGCGAGCTTTTTCACGCCCGTGCGCCTCGTCGGCGTGGTGGGGGAGGACCATCCCAAGAGCCTCTTCACGCTCTTCGAGGGCCGCGAGGTGGACACCGGCGGCATCGAAGTGCGCAGCGGCTCCAAGACGTTTCGCTGGCACGGGTCGTATCTGAAGGACCTTAATGAAGCCGTGACGGTGGAAGTGGATTTGAACGTGCTCGCCGAGCGCGCCCCCAAGATCCCCGCGGGCTTTTTGGACAGCAAGTTTATCTTCCTCGCCAACACGCACCCGGCGCTCCAGCAGGAGATGCTGGCGAGCCTGAAGTCGCCGAAGCTGATCGTGGCGGACACGATGAACCTGTGGATCGCGACCGAGCGGGCGCAGTTGGTGAAACTGCTGAGCAAGGTCCACGGATTCGTGCTCAACGACGGCGAAGCCCGGCTGCTGACGGAAGAAAAGAACCTGATTTCCGCGGCAAAGAAGGTCCTGAAAATGGGCCCGAAGTTCGTAGTGATCAAAAAGGGCGAGCACGGCTGCCTGCTGGTGAGCGACAGCGGCGCGTTCGTGCTCCCGGCGTTCCCCGCCGAGGCGGTGGTCGATCCGACCGGCGCCGGCGACAGCTTTGCCGGCGGAATGATGGGCTACCTCGCGACGCAGGGCGGCACGATATCTGGCGCGACCCTGAAGCGGGCGCTGGCATACGGCACGGTCGTCGCGAGCTACACGATTTCGGACTTCTCGCTGGACGGCATCAAGCGTGCGGACCGCGATAAGATCGACGGTCGCTGGCACGAGTTCAAGACGGCGATGAGCTTTTGAAATCCACGGGCATGTTTAGGGCGCGAGTTCGGTGATAGAATTGGATGTATGAAATACCGCGTCCTAATTGAGACCGATGAAGAGGGGTGGTTTGTCGCCGAATGCCCGACGCTTCCTGGGTGCATTTCCCAGGGAAAGACGCGCGAGGAAGCAATAAACAATATTCGGGATGCGATCGGAGGGTATTTGGAGAGTCTCCGGAAACACGGCGACCCCATACCACCTCCGATCACTGAAGAAGTAATCGAGGTTTCACCTTGAGCCGCCAGCCGACCTGTTCCGGAGCGGACGCGGTTCGGGCATTCGGGAAAATGGGATACGTCGTCGATCATCAGACGGGAAGCCACATCATTCTTAAGAACGGGGGCCGCCGATTGACGGTGCCGCACCATCGGGAATTGGCGAGCGGGACGTTGCGGGCCTTAATCCGACAGGCGGGGATTACCAAAGAACAGTTCATCGCATTGCTATGATGGGGGATGAGGCTCTTCATTGCCATTGAGCTTTCCGAAGGCGCGGGACGTCACGTTGCCGGGCTCCTCCGCGATTTGCGACAGCGCAAATCACACTTCCATGGGCTTTCCTGGGTTCGGCCAGAGAATCTGCACATCACGGTCAAGTTTCTCGGCGAAGTGTCCGACGATCGACTTCCGGCGTTATGCATGGAGTTGGGAGAGATAGCCACTGAAGGACCGGCCACACTGCATGTAGATCGGGTCGAATTCTTTCCTTCGGGCGGGCCGATCCGTGTTGTGGCGATGGGGCTTGGCGGGGACGTTGGGCGCGTCAATCATCTGCACCGTTCCACCGAAGAGCAATGCGAGCGGCTCGGGATCCCCCGGGACGGACGACTCTATCGGCCCCACATCACCCTCGCTCGTTGTCGCGATCCGCTCCCGGCCGACCAGCGCACTAGTTGGGGACGCGCCGTCGATCCGCAACTACCGGGGCCAGTATTCGCCGCGTCCGAATTCGTTCTGATGGAGAGCCGACTCAAACCCGATGGCCCGGAATACATTCCCCTCGCCCGGTTTCCACTGCGCGCACAAGGGGAAACGGAATAACGCAACCCCGCCGGATTTTCTCATCCTTTGTCCTTGCTTTTGCCGAATTCTGGCTTTATCATCGACCGTACAAACACTGAACAGGGGCGGTTGTGGCTTCCGTCGAGTTCAGTTGCGGGGTGGCCGATTGTCGGCTTCGTCCGCACCCAAGCCACACAACATAGGCCGGCTGACAAACATACCCGGCGCTAGGAGCATCTCATGGCCAAGTCCACCGAAAAGGCGGATGCGAAGAAGGATTCCGCGCACGCCA
>JAQGHP010000582.1 GCA_028288775.1 Phycisphaerales bacterium
CTTTCTTGTACGACAGGTCGGTCAGCTCCAGCACGTCGTTGACGATCTTGGTGCGGGCCAGCCCGTTGATGCCGTATGCCGCGGCGAAGAATTCCAGGTATTCCTGCACCACCATGTCTTCGTACGCGCCGAAGTAGTCGGGCACGTAGCCGATAAGCGGGCGGATTTGCCGCGACTGGTAGCCGACGACGAATTCGCACACCCGCGCTTCGCCCCAGGTGGGCTGAAGGAGGGTGGCGAGGATTTTGATGGTGGTGGATTTGCCCGCGCCGTTGGGCCCGATGAACCCGAAGCAGTCCCCCTCGTTGATTTCGAGGTTGAGGTTCGACAGCGCCACCAGCGTGCCGTAACGCTTGGTGAGGTTCACAGTCTTGATCATCACGGCCATCGGAAACCTCGTTGGGATGGTTGGTTGCTGGTTGCTGGTAAAGGAAAAAAGAAGATCGTCATCTTTTCCATTCACCAGCAACTAGCAACCGATAACCAGCAACTACTCACTGCTGCTTCTCCGCTTCCTTTTCCATTTCGCTGCGGTCCACGGGAAGGGCGAACTGGTAGTAGATTCGGCCTTCGCCTTCGACGCGGGAGCCTTCCACCATGAGGGGGAAGGGGAGTCCGCGTTTGTCGTCGTCGGATTGGGCGAGGATCACGAGCCTGCCCGCCGCCACGGAGGGGGACATGTCCAACATGCGACCGCCCCGGCGAAGGAAATCAACGCGCTCTTTCGTCGTTTGCGCACCGTAATACAAATTTTTCCCCGGCCCCAGGCGGTCATAAAGGCTCATGATGGGGAATGCCCTGGGAATCGGTTGCCCGAAGTCGCCCTTTCCCCGGTCGTCTTCGCCTCCGGTCATGTTTCCACTGCCCCAGGTCGTGGCCCAATACTGATCCCACTGTCCGTCAATAAAGCCTCGGATATTTCCACCCGACCCGGGCGGACGCCAGTTCCCCGGCAAGCCTATGAGCTTCGCGTTCTTTTGATCGAATTCCTTGCCGATGTCGAGGCTCTGGTCCTTGTCCCAATGCGGGACAAACAACACCCAGTCGTGTGAGACGCCGCCGGCGGCCAAATGGTTGAAGACGAAATAGATGTTTCTTAAATCGGCGCCGGTCTGGTTCGTCAGCGTGCCGGTGATGTGGCCCTTGTTCACGCCGACGAGCCGTGCGGAGCCGCCGATGCCCGTCTGCAAATCGCCCACCCACCGGGCCTCGAGCTTTTTGAGCGTGCTGCGGAAGGGGACCTTGATGCTCACCGGCTGCGGATCGTCGTGCACAGGAATTGAATAGACCTGGGCGGCGGGGAAGTCGGATTGCGGGACGTACGCCGGGTGAATCTCCAGCGGCGTCACGTAGCTTATTGCCTCCCTGGCGGAGTCCTTGAGCGCGACGGTCTGCTCGCCGTCGCGCGGAATGTATAGCCCGACGCGGCTATAGATGACCGCCGGCTCGCCCGGCGTGGAGCGGACGACCGTGAGGTGACGAACTTCCGCGTCGCCGCGGAGCAGCAGGCGAACGACCAGCACGGTGAGGGCAGTCCCGACGAACGCCCATGCGCCGAAGACGAACCAATTAAGTTCCTTGCGTTTTTTCCCCGCGAGGACGAAGTACGTCCCCGGCCCCGCCGCCACCCAGTAAACGACGAAAAAGAGGATCGCCAGGAAGATGTACGTTGCGCCTTTGGAGGTGTAGTCGGTGCCCTGAAGCATCGACGGGCTGAAGTCCACCACCCCGTCGCCGGCGTCATAAGGGTTTTGGTCCTTGTTGTAGTCGCCGAGCATGCGCGTGTCGTTGTGCCAGCCGATGACTCGATCCCACACGTAGGGCCAGTTGCTCGATCGAATTCCCGTCAGGTTGGGATCGCCCAAATCCTGAGCGACCCAGGTGACGCAACCCAGGCCGTGGGCCTTGCGGACGATGTATGGGGATTTGTCGCCCGGCTTCCAGTTCTCCCAGTAATCGACCACCGCGCCGTCCAGCGGTCGGGCGCGGGCGATCTTGAACGGGCCGAGGATCTTGTTCCAGGTCTGCACGAGTTTCGAGTCGGGCAGTTTGGGCTTCGCCAAATCCGGCAGCGCGTCAATGGGATGAGCGGCGTCGGGTTTGGGAACGGTCGTCAGGTCGTCGAGGCGGAGCTTCTCGTCGAACGTGATGAGCCAGTTGCCGCTCGCGTCCTTGGTCTCGATGGGCAGCAGCGAGGCGAGTGCCTCGATCTTCTGTCGTTCGGGCGGCTGACAGACGATCAGCTTGCCCCCCTCGCGCACGTATTCGTCCAGCGCCTCCCGACGCTTCGCGCCCGAGCGGTCCAGTTCATCCGCCTGCGCGTTGAGCCATACCACTGCGTCGATCGACGCGTAGTACAGCACGTTTTCTCCCAAGTCGGCGGGGCGGACATTGATGGGGAGAATCTCATCCGTCAGGCCGAATGCATCGTGGTATCCTTCCCAGGCCGGTTTGCTGTTGCTGTCCGGGTCGGAAACGACCAGCACCATCCGTTTGCCGCGACGTTTGTCA
Source organism: Phycisphaerales bacterium (assembly GCA_028288775.1). Classification (GTDB taxonomy): domain Bacteria; phylum Planctomycetota; class Phycisphaerae; order Tepidisphaerales; family Tepidisphaeraceae; genus RYN-428. The sequence continues at coordinate 2,512 of JAQGHP010000582.1, forward strand.
AAGGGGCCGCCGCTGAGATCTTCGTTCTCGAGGAATATCCGGACGGGCAGGCGTTCGACCACGACTTTGGCGTCTTCCGGCCGCTTGCCTTCGGCGGGGCGCAGGCAGATCCGCACCTGCAGGGCCTTCTGCAAGTCCGCCATGGACCCTGCGCCCGACGGCAGGCCGTCGGAGGACCGGGGCAGGAAGTACATCTGGTACTTCTCCTGCACCTTGGGGCTGAGCGTGACATCTTTGGTGTAGAGGACGCGGTCCTTGTCGAGATCTTCCTGCCAGACCTGGAGTTGATACTCCATCGGGTCGCTCACCGTGGAGGTGAGATTGACGACAAGGGGGGTCCAGCAATCCGGCCGATAGTGATTATCGAAGCCGACGCTCTCCACGAACCCGGTCACCTGGGCCGTAGCAACCGATCCGAGCAGTAGGATAAGCAACCCCGCTAGGAAGGCACGCATTGTCCAGCAAATGTACGCCGGGGCGGCGGGGGCGTCAATGAATGAGTGAACGCGCTGAAGTTGTGAAAATACGAGGAGACCGCCAAGACGCGAAGACAGCCACAAAGAAAACGCGGGGAACAGCGTCGCCACAGATGAACACAAATGGACACGGATGGGACCGGGGCCACAGCTGTAACGTGACACGGGCGTCCCGCCCGTGCCGGGTGCGTCGGAATCGGGAGAGCGTTTGGCAGCGGAATTCCCCGGAAACTTTGGGCGCATCGAGCATGGGCGGGACGCCCATGTCACGTTGAACGTTCTCCCTCTGTGTCCATCTGTGTTTATCTGTAGCGACACTATTCGCCTATTTCGCCGCGGCGGGGGACTTCACCGTTACGAAAAGGTTCTCGAACGCCTGGTTGCCTTGGGAATCCGTGGCGCGCAGGGTTACCTGGTGCTGGCCGGGGGGGAGGTCCTTGATCGTGAAGGAGACCGTTTCCTCGGGGCTGTCGTAGATTTGGTTGGTCGGCAGGACGAATTGCCAGTCCTTGTTGGAATCGACCGCGTAATCCACCGACGCCACGGTGCTGGTGCGGTCTACCGCCTTGAGGTCGATCTTTATCGCATTGCCGATTTGCTGGGACTTCACGTCGCCGATGACCGGGGGCGTGTTGTCCACGAGGACCGGGTCGCTGATGCGCGTGGTCGTCTTGCCCGCGCCCGGCGGGTTGGCCGCGGCGTCGGACGCGGTCACCTTGACCTCATACCGTCCATCCGCGGCAGTGCGAGTGTCCCACTCGAACGTGGTTTCGGTGAGCTTGTCCTTCAGCAAAATCCAGGGCTCCTCGCCGGCCCTGCGGAAGTAGAGGGCGTAGGTTAGCGCGTCGCCGTTCGGATCGGACGCCTCCCACGCGATCGTCTGCCGACGGCTGCTTTCGACTTTCCTGGGCGCGCCGGTGGCCGCGGCCTCCAGCTCGGCGGCGAGGTCGGACTTGGCGTCGCCGGCGGCGATCTTGATCGACTTGATCGCCGGCGGGAGGTTGGGGATCTGGTACGCGGTCGTTACGTCTTCGACCACAGGCGACGTCTTTCCTTCGTTGCTCGTGAAGGTCAGACGATATTGCAGGAAGCGCGCGGAGGGCGAGGCCACCTGCACGAACTCCGCCGCGGGGACTTCATCCGTCCACTTCGACCAGCTCTTCTCCCCCGGGTCTTTCACGTTGCCGCTGCGCGTGGAGAGCGTGAGCGCGGTGGCGGCGGGGAGTGCGCCGTGGAGGTGCGTCTTGCCGAAGCGGCTGATCTGCGTGGCGTCGAGCACGGGGCTGGTGAAGGTGCCCTTGGCGGCAAATCCGCCGCTCATGGCCGCCACGCTCCCGGCGTTGGCCATGCCCATGTATAGCTTGCCGTCGCGGGCGGGCAGGAGGCAGAGGATCTCCTTGGCATCCACCTTGGCCAGCACGACGGTTTCATCGGCGGCGGGGCGGACCTGGTAGATCTGCCCTTCGCCCCCTCCGGTCGCGGCGAGGATCGTGCCGTTGTTTTCCACCATCGCAAGAATCAGCACGGGTTGGCGGAAGATCTCGGTAACGAAGCCGTCCGGGTCGATTTTGTAGATGGCATTCCCCTCGGCGCGCGGCTCGATGGGGGTGGTGGTATCGACAGCGGGCTGATGGCCCGGCATGTCCGCCGGGACAGTTTGCGGCGCGGGCTTCTGCGGCCCGGGCTGGGGCTTCCCGGGGCCGGGAGACGGATCGGGGCCGGGCGTCGGCCCGGGAGTGGGGCCGGGCTTGCCGGGGGGCTTGCGCGCGGGCGGGGCTTCGGATGCGCTGTTGTTCCCGAGAGCGAAGAAAACGGGCGTTCCATCCGGCGCTGCCGTGACCCGGGCGTCCCGCCCATGCTTGCCGCGTTCAGATTGAGCGAAAAGCAGCCCACTTTCGGATTGCGCATTTCGCACGGGCGGGACGCCCGTGTCACGACGCCGGCTTTGTCCCATGGCGACGACGCGGCCATGTATGAACGCGCGTCCCGCGGCGCGGGCCTGCGGATCGCGCGGGGTCTTGGGGATCGGATCGGGCCTTCCCGGATTGGGATCGGGCGGGGCGGGAGGCGTCGGCTCCTTGGGACGGTCCGACGGGATCGGCACGCCCGTGGAACCGCCTTCCGGGCGGCCATTCTTCTCCCCCTCGGCGGGGCTCTGCGCCGGGCCGCCAGGAGTTTCCTTCGCCTCGCCGGTGCCGGCGTAAAGATTGCCCTGCTTGTCCAGCGCCAGCGCACTCACTTCCGACTCCGCGGCGTTGTAGAGCACAAAACTCTCGTCGGTCTTGCGGTTCACCCGGTACACCAGGCCGTGCGGGTCGGTGCCGACGTAGAGCATGTCCTTGCCGTCGGAGATGAGGCTGAGCAGGTTGTTCTCGTCCGAATCCAGCAGCATGCGTTTTGTGCCATCGGGCTTAATTTCGAAAAGCTGGCCGGCGGGGCCGGTGGCGGCATAGAGGTTTCCATCGGGCGTCTGCGCGATCGCCCAGACGTAATTCACGCCTTCGGCCTCGAACAGCACGTGCGGCTTGTCGCCCGGCTTGTCGATCTTCAGCACGCGGCCGGCTTCCCCGCCGGTGCCCAGCAGGATCGCGCCGGCCTTGTCCGCGACGATCGACAGGATCGAGCTGTCATCCGGAAGCGTGGCGAGCGTGGTGACCTTTTCATCCTTGACGGCGAGCAGCACGCCGCTCGGTCCGGTGCCGGCGTAGACGGTGCCGTCTGCCGCTTCGGCCAGCGCGTTGACGGTGCTGATGCGCGGGTCCTGCTCGAGCAGCGTCTTGACAGCGCGGGACAGCTTGAGGTCGCCCAAGTTGGTCGCGACGACGTTCTCCAGCGTGCCGGACTTGAAGTCGGCTTCGGTGGTCTGCGTCCAGTAACTGGTCCCGACGGCGAGTGCCGGGGCGGTGTACATCGCGGACGCGCCGAGGAGGGAAAGGAGACAGACGGCAATTCTTCGCATGAAAGCTCCGGTCGAATCTTACGTGGCACGGGCGGGCCGCCCGTGGGGGCGGTAATCCGCCAGGATGTCAGGAATAATCGCGAAGCCGCGAAGAACGCGAAGACAGACGCGAAGGCCACTCCAACATCATTCGCCCGGCTTGGCATCCTTCGGGGCGTCTTTGCCGGGGGATTCCTTGGGGGCATCCTTCTTTCCTGGCGACTCACCCGCGCCGGCGTGTTTGGTTTCATCTGCTTTGCCTGTGGGCGTGAAAGTTGGCTCCGGCTTGGCGGGGTGCGGCGCGCCGACTGACACTTTTGCGGTCGTCTCCACGGTGATCGCGAACTCCGCCGACCCGCTCATCACCAGTTCCGTCGGGACGACTTTTACGGTCGAGCTAACGAACGGCGTCGTATTGCTGCGGCCCGAACCCAGCAGGATCTCACGGCGTGACGACGGAAGCCGCGGCAGGGCGGTGTGGCCGACCGCTACGCCGTCGGCCTGGCGGAGCAGCCGCAGGTAGACGGCGTTTTCGCGGATGGCGGCGACGTCCTTGAGCACCGCGAAGACGTCGCCGACATTCTCCGCGGTAAAGCGGAACGGCTCGGCCATCTGCTGGTCGCTGAAATAGCGGAGGGCGTCGGAGATGATGAGCTGGTACGTCCCCGCCGGCAGGTCGCGGGGGAGTTCCAGCTCCACGGGCAGGGTCGCCTCCGCGCCGTGGAAGGGCTGATAAGTGACGAACGCCTTCACCACGTCGCCCGGGTGGTAGCGGCTCTTGGGCAGGTTGACGTCCTGAATCTGTGCCGCGTCCGCGTGCGGATGGACGTGGACCGAGCCGGTGATCTTCTGGAGCGTGACGCGCTGGAACGGGTTGTC
>JAQGHP010000597.1 GCA_028288775.1 Phycisphaerales bacterium
AAATTAATCGTCGCCGCAGTGCCGGGCCGACTCGAACTGCCGGAGTTTTTCCTTGGCGATCTGCAGACAATCGGTATCAGTGTTGACGCGACGCTGCCTGCCGCCGGAGTAGAAGTGGATGTAGTGGGTGGATGCGCGGAGTTTCAGACTGGCCATGGAACGAGCCACTTCGCAAAGAGCCTCGACACTGGCGAGTCCGCTTCATTCCAGGCCGGGACCACGTTGATTCGGCGGGATAGGGTACAAAACAGGGTGCAAATCGCCGATTTGGGCCAAAGAAAAAGGGACTCACGTTGCCGAAAGTCCCTTTCCCATTTGAAGTAAGGGGAAGCCAACTGTCTTCGGAATTGTCCAGAGCGGAAGCAGAGACATCGGCTCGCGTCACGGGCGTTTCAGCGAAGCGCGACCCCTGGGTTTTGGCTGTGTCGCAAGAGCGGGGGGGGCGGGTGGGCGAATCTGTCGAAGAGGGTCTGGCCGCCCTGGTGGTCCGTGAGCAGGAAGTTCGCGCCGTCGGCGGTCAGCGTGGAGCGGTCGGCGAAGCGGGGCTTGTAGGCGCTGCCGGTGGAGTCGAAGTACTCGGCGCTGCCCCCCTCCACCACGATGATCGCGCTGGTGGCCTGGATCAAATGCGGCAGGTCGTTGACCTCCCAGCCGTTGCCGGCGACGGGGTCGAGGGCGAAGCCGACCTCGTTGGTGAAGGTGCGGGTGACGCCGAAGGAGGAGCCCTGGGCGTTGTTGGACAGGTCGGTGTTGGTGAGGTTGACGGCCCCGTCGAACAGCCGCACTGCGCCTTGGGAAGCGTTGGCGTTGTTATCCGCCATGACCGTGACGCGGACGGCGTCGTGGAGGGTCAACTGCTGGCCGAAGGAGGTGAGGGGCTGCCGCTGGAGGTGAAGGCGCCGGTGGGCATTGCCGCGGGGGTGAGGGTGAAGTCCGCGACGATCCGCTGGTCGCCCACGGCGGAACTGGGGCGAACGGCTTCGACGTAGAGGGTGAACTGGCCGCCCGAGGCGCCCAGGTCGGAGAGTTTGTACTGGGTGCCGGCGGCGATGAAGTCGCCGTGGTTGTCGGCGGAGCGGGGGTCGCGGAGGACGCCGCCGTCCTGCTTCCAGAGGCGCAGGAAGCCGGAGGCGGGGTTGTATCCCTTGTCGTCGAGGGTCAGGTCGGAGTGGGTGACGCCCAGCGGGTCGGAGGCGGAGTAGTTGAAGGTGACGGTGTCGACGGCGGGGTTGGCCCATTTGGGGTAGTAGACGACGAGGGGGACGAACTGCATGCCGGCGAGGGGCTGGTCGCCGCCGACGCCACCTTTGAAGCCCTGGGCGAAGTCGGGGACGCCGTCGAGGTTGCGGTCGGCGTCGTTGACGAGCAGGACCTTGCCCGGCAATCCCGGCACGTCCTGTGCGGCGCGTTCCTGGGGCGAGTGGTCGGGGAAGTTGGAGCCGCCGGCCTGGTGGGGGTTGTTGTTGTCGGAGTCGATGTTGAGTTCCGCCCCGACGACGGTGGCCCGCACGGCGTCGAGGGCGATGAACTGCCCGGTGCCGTCGGGGTCGAGGTAGACGGAGATTTCCTGATCGGCCAGCGCCTGGCTGGCGCGGACGCCTTCGATGTAGAGGGTGACGGTCGAGTTTACGGGTTTGTAAGAGTCGCCGCCGTTGACCATCGTGGTTTGGAATCCGAGCTTTGCCAGGTCGCCTGGCCCATAAATGTGCCCGTTGTGGGCGTCGCTGGGCGGGACATAGTAGCCGACTTTGGCGTTGCCAACGTTGCCGCCGGCCGTATAGAAGGGGTCGCTCGTACGGCTACAGTTGTCGTCGTCGTCGGTCGGCTTGGTCCAGAGGCGCAGCGCGCCGGAGTCTGCGGAGTCGGTAGGGAGTTGGTAGAGGAACGGGTCGAGCGCGGTGCCGCTGCCTGTGCGTGTGACGAGGGCAGGGTCGGAGGTGTTGTAGCTGATGATCAGCCGGGCTTTGCTCAAATCGACGGGCTGGGGAATTTGCAATTGAAGTGGGACGAAATGCTCCCCGACGGTCGTGTCGTCGAGTTTTTGTTTGGCGGTCCCGCTCAGGCCGTCACGGTTGTAGCCGTCCGCGAAATCGGGGATGCCGTCGAGGTCTTTATCGGCGGTGTTGAGCGGGACGTACTTGCCGGGCAGGCCGGCGGGCGGCGTCGCGCCGGGCGGATTCCGGTAATCGCGGATTTCATCCTCGAACGGCGAGTCGTCGATTGCGCCGGTATTGTCGGAATCGACGTCGGCGTCGACCTTGACGGCGGTGACACGCGCGCCGTCGTCGAATATCGGGCCGCCCGGGGACGTGCTGGTCGAGGAAGAACTGGTGTTCCCGGCCGGCTGCGAGTCGATACCCGGATCGAGCGTAACGTGAATTCGGCTCGCGCCGATTTTTGGGCTGACGCCGACGGCTTCCAGCCACAGGGTGATGGAGCGCTTGCCGTTGATGAAGCCAAGCCTGCCGAGCGCATCGACTCCGGTGTAGCCCTGAGGCGGAGCGTAATAGCTTAACGCGCCGGGCGGCCCGACCAGCACGCTGCGCGGGTCACGCATGGCCATGTCGTGGTTTGTTGCCGACGGAACCCATAGTCGCAAGTAACTATTATCGTTCACCCCGGTGTCGTAAATATAGGGCGCTGTGGGGACGCCGGTCGCCGTTTTTGTAATATTGGCGGGGTCCAGGGCCGGGTATTCAAGCGTCAATGTCGTGTTCGCAAGGTCCACCCAATCGGGGATGGTGATGACGACCGGCTGGAACATGCTCGTGACCGCGGCAGACGCATCGGAATTGTTCGAGTCGGCGAAATTAGGAATGTTGTGTTATTATTGATGTCCCCGTCGTTCAACGCGATGTACTTGCCGGAAAGTTTCGGGTCGTCCTGAATCAGGCGTTCGACGCCGTCCACTTTCGGGACGTTGTGACCGTCGTCGTTGTCGGAATCGACGTTGACGCGGACGAACCCGTTGGTAACGCGCAGCGCGTCCTTCAAGACCGGGCCGGAACTGCCCAGGGACGGGGAAGCGTCGCCCCCGAGGGGGTTGACGCGGATTTTGATTTCCTGGTCTCCGACGAGTTTGCTGGTCTGAATGCCTTCGACATAGACACGGACGGTGTGGTCGTCGATTTTGCTGCCGGCGGGGAGTTGGGCGAGGAGCTGCGCCCAACTGTACGTGGTATTGGGCTTGAGGTAATCGCCGTTGCCGGCAATGTCGGCTACGTGGCGGGCGGAGGTTCCGTCCTTTGCCCAGATCCGGAGCATTCCGGGTGCGGGGAGGTACACGGTCGGATCGTTTTGGCGGTTATCCCCGTTCGGGTTGGGTATGATGATCGCCGCTGGGTCAGAGCCACTGTAGTCGAGTTGGAAGATGATTTTCGACGGGTCGCTGACGTCGATCCCCGGCGAGAGCCGGATGTCCATCGGCGTGAACGGCGCGCTGGCGTCGGGAATATCCCGATTGGGGATCGCGTTGCTCCCGTCGGCGAAATCGGGAATGTGGTCCTTCGTCGCCTTGTCATTGATTTGAATAACCTTTCCCGGGAGGCCGGGTGTATCCTTCATGCCCCCTTGGGCCGTGGTGTAGCTGCCGAGCGGGTCATTCAGGCCGAGGGCGTTGTTGCTGTCGATGATGAGGGTGGCGGCGTCGACCGTCAGCAGTGCATCGTCGTGGTCCACCGTCATCTGTGAAGAGCCGGACCCGCCCGATCCTGGTGAGACTGCGGGCTTGATAATTTCCACCGAGAGGCGGATGTCGCCGGGGCTGTCGGACGCAACTATCCCTTTGACGTAAAAAGTGGTCGGCCCCGCCTTATCGGGCAGTGACTGAAGGTCCGTAGTGAACTCGCCCTGGCTGTCGGGGTCGGCGGCGAGCGTCGCGGCGGTGTTGCCGCCGCTGTCGGTATAAATCGAAATCTTGCTATTACCGAACTTGACGCGGAGCCGCCACTGGCCGGTTCCAGTCCCCTTGGCCGGGAGGTCGACGACGACGGGCGTGAGGGCCGTCGCGCCCAGCGCGAGCACCTTGCCCGGCGCCGTCAGGTCGACGGCCTCCTCTTGCTTCGAGTCGTCGGGCATCCCGGTCCCGTTGTTGTTGTCGGAGTCGACGTCCAAATCGGCCGTCAGGACGTGTATTTTTATCTTGCGGGTGATTTCCGTGTAATCGAGTGTGCGGTCGCCGTTGAGGTCCACGCCGGCGGAAAGGACGTAATCGTGGTCATCGGGCGTCGCCGGGAGCGCGGCCTCTGAAGTCAGGGGACCGAAATTCCCTTTCGTGACGGCCCGCGAATTCTGCCCGTCCGCCGTGAGCGTCCACAGGGTGAGGCGGCGCGAACTGGTATCGTTCGGGGAGACCACGGCGGAGATGGTGACCTTGGCCCGGCCGTTGGAGTCGCCCGCCAGATAGAGGTCGGGGACGGAGCCGTCGCTCGTGGTGGCCGTGGGGGACGAACTAGCCTTCCCCATTGCCGTTAGAGAGATTAGGGTGGGTTCCTCGGCGATCATCAGGGTCGCGGAGGTCTTGTATGGATCGATCGTGTAAGCGCTGCCCGAGGCGGGCACGAGCGTCGCGACGACGGAGTCTGCGGCGTCCTCGGTAGCTATCACGTCGTATGCGGGATGAACGCAGATACATACGAACGAATCGCCCGCGGGAATGGTAATTTGGTATTGGAGGCCGGCGCCCCCGACTCCCGCCACGGGGTTGGGAAATGCGGCGCCGCCGATGGCGTTGGACACGGAGTAGTCCGACGGTGCGGCGGTGCCCCCGAGGTTCACGGTGACCGTGAGAGCGGCGGTCAGGGGCTCGGTGCGGGTGACGAGGAAATAGCCGTCCTGCACGTTGCCGTCGGGGCCGAGTTCGCTGGCATCCATGATCTTGCTAATGCTGACCGTCGTAGCGGTGAGCGTGCTCGTGGAGCCGTGGTTCTCTCCGCCCCCGTCGAGCGAAGGCGTCCCGTCGGGGAGATGGTTGGTCGCGCGGATCTCGTAAAACGTTGAGGGCATCAGGTCGGTGAAGCGGTACTTCCCGGTGCTTGCCGGCACCGTGACGCTGTCAAACTATGGTCGCGAAGCCGTCGGTGGACAGTTCGAGGGTCGTGGTGGCCGCGGCGTCGGAACCGCTGATCCAGGTGGCGTCCGCCGCGGAGGAAGAGACGGCGTTAAGCGCCATGTGCAGAGGGGGATTGGGCGGGGTTTCGACCGAAACCTCGTTGGACCAGGGCGAGTAGGTCATCTGCCCCACCCCGATCGAAAGATACATGGAGGAGCGGACACAATAGGAGTAACGCGTGCCTTCCTCCACGGTCCCGTCGCCCATGTCGGGGGCGATGAACTGATAAACTCCGCCGTTCGTGCTGCGCTGAAGATTAGCCCAACTTCCGCAGTTCGCGCCCGATAATTTTTTTCTGGCGGCTGGAAGCGGGGATGGTGTTTTCATTTCTCGGATGGCTTGCTGGAAAGCAGATGTAGTGAAGACAAAGTCGTTGTCGCGACTTTGGTAAGCTGCCTGCGTGTACCTGCGACGGTGCTATCGAGCCAGGGACGGCAAACGCCACGCGTACTGGGCATTGGTCAAGAGCGAGCGCACCGCCAAAGGCCCGCGTCAAAAGGTGGTGGCTTATCTGGGAGACCTGGACGAAGCGGGCCGACTGGGCGTGCAGCAAGCCGTGGAAGGCAAGGATTGCTCAGGACAACAGGCCTTGTTCGATTCACCGCCGGCCCCGCGCTACGTGGAGGTGGATCTTTCTGCCGTGCGTGTGGAAGCGATCCGCCGCTTCGGCGCTCCCTGGCTCACGTTGCAGTTGATCGCGCGGCTGGGACTCAAGCCGCTGCTGGACCGCCTCTTGCCCGTCGGCCGCGAGGACGTGCCCTGGTCGATCATGTCGCTGGTGCTGGTGATCTGCCGATTGTGCGATCCGTCCAGTGAGCTGCGCATCGCCGAGCATGGCTATGAGCAGTCGGCCCTGGGCGATCTGCTGGGAGTCTGTAGCGACAAGATCAACGATGATCGGCTGTACCGGGCGTTGGACAAGCTGCTGCCGCACAAGCAGGAGCTGGAAAAGCACCTGAAGAATCGGCTGGGTGAGCTGTTTGGCCTCCGCTACGACCTGCTGCTGTACGATGTGGCCAGCACTTACTTCGAGGGCCAGGCCAAGAGGAACGATCAGGCCCGGCGTGGCTACTCGCGTGACAGCCGCGGGGATTGCAAGCAGGTGTGCATCGGCCTGGTTGTCAGCCGTTGCGGGATGCCGCTGGGCTACGAGCTGTTCGCCGGGAACAAGGCGGATGTGACGACGGTCAAGCAGATCGTACAGGCGATGGAAGATCGCTATGGCCAGGCCGACCGCATCTGGGTGATGGACCGGGGGATGGTCAGCGCGGCCAACATCGAGTTCCTCAAGGAAGGCTGCCGCCGCTACATCGTGGGCACGCCCAAGAGCATGTTGCGAAAGTATGAAAAGCAACTGATGGCCAGTGATTGGAACGCGGTGCACGAGGGCCTGGAGGTCAAGCTGTGCGCCGATCCGGAAGGCGGCAGCGAGACCTTCATCCTCTGCCGCTCGGAGGCCCGGCGACAGAAAGAGCAGGCGATGCACGAGCGCTTCGAGAAGCGCATCGAAGAGGGGCTGGCGTCGCTGCAGAAGCTGGCGCAGAAGCGGTCGATGACGCCGGTGCAATTGGCCGGCCGGGTGGGCCGGCTGCTGGGCCAGAACACCCGCGCCGCTGGAGCGTTCAAGACGCACATCAACGCCGATGCCCAAGGCGATGGCCAACTCACCTGGGAGAAAGTGGAATCCTGGCGCTGTTGGGCGAAGCTCAGTGAAGGCTGCTACCTGCTGCGCAGCAACGTCAGCAACTGGACGCCAGCAGAACTGTGGCAGGCATACATGCAGTTGACCGAGGCGGAAGGAGCGTTCCGCATCCACAAAAGCGACCTGTCGCTGCGTCCGATCTGGCATCAGAACAAGCAACGCGTGCAGGCGCACGTGCTGGTCTGCTTCCTGGCCTACGTGCTGTGGAAGACGCTGGGCCAGATGTGTAAATACGCCGGCCTGGGCGAAGAGCCCCGCAAGGTCCTGGATGAACTGGCGGCGATTCAAACAGTCGATGTGATCCTGCCGACGCGTTGCGACCGGGAGATCCGCAAACGCTGTATCGGCAAGCCGACCGAGCACCAGGCGATCCTGCTGCACAAACTGGGTTTGCAACTGCCGCGGAGCTTGGAAATGGTTGAGTTGTAGTGAAGACTTTCAGAATAAAACGCCCTTGGCCCTACCGAGAAGGCCGTTTTGACGCGCGAACTGCGGAAGTTGGGTTAGATCGGTTGACATCGGGACCCGTTACGGACCAGGCCAAAGGCACCATGTTCGGGTAAACGGTCCCGGTGGAGTTGAGCGAGGGAGCCGGCAAAGTTGCTCGATTGTCGACGACAACGGCATCGGAATACGGGCTTATTTTGAGGTCGGTCCCCGAACCGAAGGGCGTTCTCGTCGCGATGCGAACGAAGCCGTAGAAGCCGGGCGGTACGTTCAGATTGCTGGGAGCAGTAACGAGGGACCAGTTAAGGCCGTCTTGGGATAGCTCGACGTACGCCTGATCGTTAATAAGGTCGCTGGCGACTTCGGTCGTCCAGTGGAGCGTAACCTTTCCAATGCCCGTTGTGGCGTTCGGGGCCACGCTGGCGGTCAACACTGGTTTGTTGTCGCCGTATT